>JBBSRY010000282.1:0-4340 GCA_038242595.1 Mycobacteriales bacterium | reverse complement strand
TGCACAGCCAGGGCCCGGTCGCGGCTCGAGTGCCGTTGGTGGTGGTCGGCCAGGGGGGCTGGGGCGATGTCGATCTGCCCTCGGCAGCAGCCAAGGCCGGGTTGCCGGAGAGTGCGCTCAAAATTCTTGGCCGGATCAGCGACGCGGACCTGTCACTCGTACTGTCAAGGGCCACCGTCCTGGCTGTCCCATCACGGGCTGAGGGATTCGGACTGCCGGTCTTGGAGGGGTTTGCAGCGGGTGTCCCGGTCGTCAGCTCCGATGCACCTGCCCTGGTGGAAGTAGCCGGTGATGCAGCACTGATCTTCCAGCGCGATGACGCCTCCGCTTTGGCCGATTCGTTGATCTCGATCCTCACCGATGACGGGCTTGCGGCCTCCCAGGTTGCGCTCGGTCACCGACGGGCCGCAGATTTCAGCTGGTCGGCCGCCGCTACCGCACTGTGGCAACTGCACACCAGCTTCAGCTGAGATTCTCACCGTGGCGGTCCTTGATCAGATCCGTTGCGGCGCCAGCATTCTCAGCCAGGTCCTGTTGTTCCGGGGGGAGGTCGAGGACAGCTGTCGGGTGATCGTCGCTGCTGTCAACGGATGCCGTCGCGGGCTTGGGTGGCGCTACATAGTTGGCGCCCAGGTAACACACACCGGCCATCAGCAGCCAACCCAGCACGCTCAGACCGACCAGCAGGAGCGGGTGAATCGGTGGGAACCAGGTACGCGCGTCGGTGCGGAACCAACCACCGCTCCAGCCGTTGACATACCGATGCAGATTGATGGTGAAGGCGAAAGCTTGGAGTCCGGCGACACTGAGTAGCAGTGAGCCAAGGATGCGTCGATTGATCCAGAGCGGGATCTGCCGTCCTGGTCCGAGGATGGCGAATCCGGCCAGTAGTGGTACTCCGATGGCCAACGGCAGGATGTACCGCCCCTGCCAGAAAACGCCGATGTATCGCGCCTGCAAGTAGTGACTGACCAGCGGGAAAATCAGAACCACGGCGGCAAGTCCAAGCATTACCAGGCGATCGACGAATCGGCCGGTGGCCATCGCAATGAACACGACGAACAGCAGAATTGCGGCCCCGATCAGGTAGGTCCAGTACGGCATCGGGGTGTCCTGCCAGCCGAAAACACCGATGGTTTGTCTGATGTAGTCACTGGTGGCGTCAATGGTTTGCTTCAGTACGTTTTTGCCGACCAGTTCCGGAAAGACAACTGCCCCGGTTGAATCGAGTGACCCGGCATACAGGATCCAGCCCAGCGCGAAGGCGACAGCGGCGCCGCTCAGGCCGATCCAGAGCCAGGAAGTTCGGTCTTTCACCACGATCAGCAGATTGCGCCACGGTGAACACAGCACCACCGCGATCAGCACCATGGCCAGGAAAAACGGCCCGAGGCCACGAGCGTTGGCAAAGAACATGGCGCCCAGGGTGACTCGCGCCAGCCGTCGGCCGAGCAGGGCTTTGTCGGGCTCCCGCAGAACCGCAAGCATGCCGACCCAGACAAGCAGAGCGCCGGCGATTTCCACACTCTGCGGATTCACCGAGGCGGAAAGGAAGATCACCATGGGGGTGATGGAGACAACCGTGCCCAGCATCACCCAGTGGGATCGGCCGAGTTCGGTCACCGTCCGGATGGTGAGTGCGGCCATCAAACTGGTCAACAGAGCAACGACCAGGCGCATCAGGTACAGCGTCAGTTCGGAACTGGAGAACAAACTGGGAATACCGACGAGTGCATAGAAAATCGGGTTGTACCTGGCGGCGGTGGTGAGCGCCTCGGTTTCCACACCCAGATCGCCGGACAATTCCGGCTGGCACGCGGCGGTCATTTCGTTGTTGAACACGAAGCAATTGGGCAACGTGATGGTCTGATCGAAGAGTTCCGGCACCTGTACCAGGCCGCGGCCCGGAGTATCGGCCGGTTCATCGGCAAGCAACTCGCCCCTGATCACCGCCGCCGCCTTCACCGTGTGCGCCGGCTCGTCCAAGGCCGACATCAGGGGCCCGGCCACCGACCAGAGCCCGGTGACGAAGAACAGCAGGATAAAGGTCAGCCAAAACACCCAGCGAGGGCTCAATGAACGACTGCGCGCCTCGGGTACGCCCGCTGAATCGGCTTTCAGGGCCGAGGTTGACGAGTATCGAGCGCTCTGTCTGTCCGCCACTGATACTGGTGAATCCGAATCTCCCGGACCCGCGATCACCGACTCCTCGGTTGTACTGGGCATGACAGGGGTCCAATCCGCAGGGCGTGGCAGCTGGGCCACAGCTGTGGGTTTGCCTGCGCAAAATCTACCGGTGATCTACCGGCAAAAAAACTGCAAGCACTCGGGCGCGCCGCCGGATCGAATAAGTTCCCTGGCCGCACAGTGGATAATGTCCAATCGGGGAATGCGCCCGTCATTTCCGCTCGAGGAAAGGCTTTGCCGTGGCTGATCAGTCTGATGTGTGGCTGATAGTGCCGGTTTATAACGAGGCCCCGGTCATCGCTGAGGTGATGAATCATGCACTCCAGACGTTTCCAAATGTCGTGTGCGTCGACGATGGCAGCCGCGATGGCTCTGCCGGCCAAATTGCCACCACCAAAGCGCATCTGGTTCAGCACCCGGTCAACCTTGGTCAAGGCGCGGCCATTCAGACCGGGGTCGAGTACGCACGACAGCAGCCGGGAGCTGCGTTTTTTGTGAACTTTGACGCCGATGGGCAGCATCAGGTGGAAGATGTGACCGCCATGATCGAGCGGCTTCGCTCGGAGGACATAGATATTGTCGTCGGAACCAGATTTCATGGCGATATCAGTCATATTCCGAAGCTGAAGCGACTGGTGCTGAAAACGGCTGTCACATTGAGCCCGCGTGGCCGCCGGTTGAAGTTAACCGATTCGCACAACGGGCTACGGGCATTCAACCGCACGGTGGCCGAAGAAATGGACATCACCTCCAATGGCATGGGGCACGCCCCCGAGATCATCGAGATGATCGATCGAAATAAGTGGCGGGTGGCCGAGCAACCGGTGAATATCGTTTATACCGAGTACTCGATGGCCAAGGGGCAGTCGCTGCTCAACGGCGTCAATATCCTGTTCGATTCCGCCGTCCGTCGGAAAAGGTGACACATGGCGATCAAAATCATCCTGATCCTGGCAGTGCTGGCGCTGCTGATATTTGTGCTGCGAAGTCATGGGACCAACCGCGGCGGGGCCTACGTCAAAATCGGCATGGCGCTGTTCATGGTCTTTGCGGTGTACGCGGTGATCCGGCCGGATGACGTCACCTGGTTGGCCGGTCAGGTAGGGGTCGGCCGCGGCACCGACCTACTGCTGTATCTGCTGGTGGTCGGGATCGGGTTCTTCGCCATCTCCACGTATTTAAGATTCAAGGAGATCGAACTTCGCTACGCCCGGTTGGCCAGGGCGATCGCATTGGAACAGGCGGCCAGGCGCGAGGAAAACAGACCGGTCAGTCCGGACACTGCAAGCAACTAAAACTCTGCTCAGCCGGTCTTCGACCAGCCGAGTCACTGAGCCGTCCGGCGAATTGTCACGGCGTGAAACAGCAGGGTGCCGGCCGGTCCGATCAGCTGGGCGAGAACTGCCCGGTCCAACGCCGGCAACGGCAGTGCAAAAGCCGCCGCGTACAGCAGGGCGCCGAGCAGCCATCCCCAGACCAGCGCGCTGTGCTGATGGATGGCAATCAGGGCTGGTTGCAGCAGTGAAATGGCCATCAGCATGACCGCCGAAACGACCAGCAGCACCAGCGCTCCGGTTCCGGTGGTGTCGGCCGCAGTGCCGAACAGCACCCCAATAACCCAACGTCCCAGAACAGCAATACCGGCCAGACTGACCACCCCGAGAGCGCCGACCAGCAGCAAGCCCTTCATCAGGTCCTTGCGGAATTCCGCCATTTCGCCGAGGCCGGCGGCTGCGGAAAGCCGGGGTAGAACAAGCGCCTGCACCGGACCCATTGCCAACAGTGGTATCCGGGTCAGCACCAGCGCCGTGGTGAAACCGGCTGCCTGCAACGGCTGCTGCGGGAGCAAACCGGTGACCAAAACCCCGGACAGGTTGGCTAGCACCATGGCCAGCACCGAGGCCACCAGCAGCCAAGCCAGCCCCCGTCCTAAAGTCCGCCATCCGAGCGTCGTCGGGCCGCCGATAATCGGAGCATCGGCAGACGGAACATCAGGCGCAATCGCGCCAGTGGGAGGGGCGGCGGCGAAGCCGGTGGCCAGCGCGGCCACCAATGGCCCGGCGCACAGCATCAGCCCGTAGGCCAACGGACCGGTCACCCCGAAGACCACGAGGCTCAAGCACCCAAATAGCCGGACACCGCCGTCGACCAGT
>JBBSRY010000281.1:0-4358 GCA_038242595.1 Mycobacteriales bacterium | reverse complement strand
TAAGCGAGCACGGGTCACACCGGTAAAGCTTGCCGAAATCACCATGGCGCTCTCGGTATGACAACCGCGAAGTCGCAGGTCAATGGCAAACCCGACCGGGGACTGGGATGCGCCCACCCTCACGGTGCGGTTGTCTATTTTCGTTGGTTGCTGTTGTGGTGCAAGGTGTTTGTGTTGGCCAGGTTGCGGTTGTTGATTCGTTGGGGGCGGTCACGGATTTCATGGCGGCATCGAGCAGGCCCATTGCCTGGTCATCACCAAGAAACCAAAGAAACCACCACCGCAACAATCCGTCAACTATCGGCTACCGGCAGCGACCTGGATACAAAGTCCAAGCGCGACCGATAGTGGTCACCGGCTCTGGACTAGCCTTGCCCCATGGGGACACCGCTTGTCGTCTGGGACCGAAAACTGCTGGCCTATAACCTAGGAGGCCAGCATCCACTGCATCCGCTGCGGTGGGATCTCACCATGCAGCTTGCCGAACATTTCAAGGTTCTTGACGGAGCCGAGAAGTTCACCGCTGAGCCGGCCGATGACGAAGCTTTGGCCGGTGTGCACACCAGGAGTTACATCGAAGCGGTCAAAGCGGCTTCCGTTGCCGGCGCCGAGGGCGATGCGAGGCATGGCCTTGGCACTGACGACAACCCCGCCTTCGAGAACATGCACGATGCTGCCTCTGCCATAGCGGGCGGATCCATTGCAGCTGCCAGAGCGATCGCTCACCGTGAGACCAACCGGGCGGTCAATATTTTTGGCGGTCTACACCACGCCATGGCCGATTCTGCTTCCGGATTCTGCGTCTATAACGACGCCGCACTGGCCATCAGGACCCTGTTGGACAACGGGATCGAGCGGGTCGCCTATGTCGATGTCGATGTGCACCACGGCGACGGTGTCCAGGCGGCATTTTATGATGACCCTCGGGTGCTGACCGTCTCGATCCATGAATCGCCGTTGGCGTTGTGGCCGGGAACCGGCTGGCCCGCCGAACACGGTAGGGGGGCGGCCGCCGGCACAGCCGTAAACATCTCGGTACCCGCAGGCACCGCAGATGCGGGCTGGCTGCGTGCATTTCATGCGGTGGTACCAGGTGTGGTAAAAAGCTTCCGTCCGCAAGTACTGGTTACCCAGCACGGCGCCGATTCCCATGCCGAAGATCCGTTAGCGGATCTGAACCTCACTGTGGACGGGCATCTCGCGTCTTACAAAGCTCTGCGAGATTTGGCGGAGTCGGCTGCCGGCGGTAGATGGCTGGCTCTCGGGGGTGGCGGCTACGCCCTGGCCCGGGTCGTCCCTCGGTCCTGGACGCACCTGTTGGCAATCGTCGCCGATCGGGATATTGCTGCCTCCACCCCATTGCCACCAGAATGGCTGGCCAACGCCAAAAAGTACGATCCCTATGCCGGCGACTTGCGACATCCCATGCCCACCAGCATGAGTGATGGCCAGGGTGTCGTGCCCGAATACCTCCCGTGGTCCGGGGAGCACGAGTCATCGGTGGATCGGGCCATTGCCGAGACGCGCGGCATCGTCTACCCACTGCACGGTCTCGATCCCTACGACCCACGGGACTGAATTGATGGAACCGACCCCCGTAAAGCCCGCCTACCCGGAGTACTGGGAAGCCGATGTGCTGCTGGCCGACGGCGGGACGGTGCACCTGCGGCCGTCGGGTCCGGCGGACAAAGAGGCGCTGCGTGCCATGCATTCTCGGATGAGTTCGCGAACGAAGTATCTGCGCTACTTCTCCGCAGTCTCCGAGGTCAGTGACAGTCAATTGGCCATCTTCACCAATGTGGATCATCACAAAACTGTCGGCCTTGTTGCCGAATTGGGTGGCGATCTCATTGGCGCCGGCACCTACCACCGCTCCACCAAGCCTGATGGCACCGACGGTGACGAGGCCGAAGTTGCCTTCCTGATCGAGGATGCGCACCAACGCCGCGGTCTCGGGTCCATCCTCCTGGAACATCTGGCAGCTGCGGCGCAGGAACGGGGGATTAGCCGTTTCACCGCTGAGGTGTTGACCGACAACCCATCGATGCTCAGGGTTTTCATCGACGCCGGATATGCGGTCACCCGAGAATTTTCCTCCGGTGTGGTGGAGGTGGTGTTCGACATCGTGCCCACCGAAGCCTCGCGTTTGGTCAGTTACTCACGAGAGCAACGCGCTGAGGCCAGGTCAATCCATCGTCTGATGTCTCCGCGGTCGGTCGCGGTGATCGGTGCATCCAATGATCCGAAGAAGATCGGGCACGCCGTATTGCGTAACCTCTTGCGCGGCGGGTTCACCGGTCCGGTCTTTCCGGTCCATCCCGATGCCGTTTCGGTGCAAGGGGTCCGGGCCTATCGGCAGGTGACCGATATTCCCGACCCGGTTGATCTGGCGGTGGTGGCGGTCCCGGCCGGGAATGTGGCCGAAGTGGTGGAATCCTGTCGCGCCAAAGGGGTTCATGGTCTGGTGGTCGTCACGGCCGGCTTCGCAGACGCCGATTCTGATGGTGCGGCCGCGCAGAAACGCTTGGTGACCCTGGCACGTGCGCACGGTATGCGCGTTCTCGGGCCGAACTGCCTGGGGCTGGTCAACACCGACCCCACGATTTCATTGAATGCCACGTTGGCTCCGTTGGTTCCGGCGGCCGGCCGGGTGGGATTCTTCTGTCAGTCAGGCGCCCTCGGTATTGCCATTCTCGCCGACGCTGCCTCCCGTGGTCTGGGTCTGTCGACGTTTGCTTCGGCGGGTAACCGGGCGGACGTTTCCGGCAACGACTTGCTGCAGTACTGGCATGACGATGCTCGTACCGAGGTGGTGATGTTGTATCTGGAGTCCTTCGGTAATCCACGCAAGTTCGCTCGACTGGCCAGGGTGTTGGCCTCCCGTAAGCCGGTAATCGCGGTGAAATCAGGCCGACATGCATTGGTGGCCCCTGGCTTGGCGATCTCCAGTGCGCCGATGTCGGATACCTCGGTGGCCACGCTGTTCTCCCAATCCGGGGTGATCCGGGTCGACACTCTTTCCGGGGCATTCGATGTCGCCCTGCTGCTCTCCACTCAGCCGCTACCCACCGGTAACAGAGTCGCCATCATCGGAAACTCGACGGCTCTTGGCGTTCTCGCACTGGACGCCTGTATCGACGCCGGTCTGGCGGTGGCCGGGGGGGAGCCCGTCGATCTCGGCGTCTCGGTCACCCCCGAAGAACTGGCGCACGCAGTGCGTTCGGCGTTACACGATGGCTCTGCGGATGTGGTGGTGGTGGTCTACGTGCCACCGGTGGCCACCCCGGGTCTGGACCATGCCGCGGCCCTGCGCGAAGCAGTGTCCGGAGCCGAGATACCCGTGGTGTCGACCTTCCTTGCGGTCGAGGGTGTGCCCGATCTGCTGGCAGTGCGTGAGGCCGATGGCGCTGCCGGTCGTGGGTCGGTGCCGTCTTATCGCACCCCGGAACGCGCGGTGGCCGCGGTGGCCCACGCGGTGCGGTACTCGGCTTGGCGGTCCCGCCCGGCCGGTACCGTCACCGAACCGCTCGGGGTGGATCCGGCGAGAGCTCGTGAGATGGTCGACGCCATGCGCAAGGTCGACGAGGCAACCGATCTCGGCAACGTCGACAGACCGTTGACGGACGGCGAATTGGTCGATCTGCTGGGTTGCTATCAAATACCTATTGTTGATTTCGAATTGGTGGCCAATGCTCATCAGGCTGTGGCCGCCGCCGAGGTCATCGGCTATCCGGTGGGACTCAAGGCGTTCGACGAATTGTGGCGTCACCGCACCGATCAAATAGGTGTCCGGCTCAATCTGCGCACCGCGGCCGCTGTCACCGCCGCCTACGATGATCTGGCATCCCAGGGCGGTGGACAGGTGTACGTCCAGGCCATGGCGCCGATTGAAACTGCCACCGTGTCCACCGTTTTTGGTGTTTCGGCGGATCCATCGTTCGGTGCCATCGTGTCGTTCGGCCTTGGTGGAGTGGCCACCGAACTCCTGGATGACCGCGCCTACCGCATTGTCCCGCTGACCGACGTGGATGCTGCCGAGTTGATCGAAGCACCGAGGGCGGCGCCGATCCTGCATGGTTACCGGGGAAGTGCCGCTGTGGACACGGCGGCCTTGGTGGATCTCGCGCTCAGGCTTTCCGCAATGGCAGATGATCTGCCCGAGATCACCGAGTTGGCCATGCGACCGGTGTTGGTGGGACCGGGTGGCCTCCGGATCACCGGGGCCATCGGACGAATTGGACCGGCGCCGGCCAGGATCGATCCCCGCCGAAGAATGCACTGATCGCTCCGCACGCCGAATCAGACCATTGGCCGAATCAGACCATTGAAGGACAGCAGAAACGGCGGCACTCCCCAGG
>JBBSRY010000280.1:0-4374 GCA_038242595.1 Mycobacteriales bacterium | reverse complement strand
GGATGCGTGAATCATAGCGGCCACGGTGGCCACCCCGTCCGGACCGAGAATTGCTTGTGGCGTTTCGATTTGGAGCTCGAAGCGAACCGCACCGGCGGTCAGTCCGTGCAGTTCCTCGAGTTTGTGGCAGAGTTCGACCATCACCTGAACCTGCGTCACGGAGGTCACCTTGGGTAGCGTGACGACAAATCCGTCCGGCACGCAACCGAGCGTCTCGGCGAGCGTACCGAGGAACAGGTCCAGCGTCGTGATCCCGCGGCGCCGGGTCGGTGCCTCCAGTGATTTGAATCTGATGCCGGTGAACGGTGGGGCGGTTCCGGCCCTCATCGAACGGGTCAAACCGCGCGCCGCGAGGATGGCGAGTGAGTCCTCGGCGGTGTCGGCATGCCGTCCGTAGCCGTCTTCGAAGTCGATCCGCAGGTCCTCGATGGGTTCGGTGAGGAGCTTGTGGGTGACCCGTTCATAGACCTGTTCGACCAAGTTCACCGCGACCCCACTTGCCGCCGCGAATGTCTGGGGATCTGCGCCGGACAGGGCGAGTGCTGCACGCGCCTGCTCGCCCCAGTTGCTGACGATATCCTCCTGGAAGACGTTGGCCGGCACGTACACCGTATGTACCGGTTGTCGACTTCCGACCTCGCCCGGATAACGGGACAGGAGCGCGGCATCGTCGCGGGCCAACAGGTCATCCAACGCCGTCAATACGCTCTGGTCGAGTTGGCGCCGGTTGCCGCCGGCCCCGGGAATGTCGGTGGTGAATGTTCTGGTTGCGGTCATGGCAGGGTTACCGAACAATCAGGACTCATTGAAACCATGGAACTCTCCGAATCAGCAGGCGCATTGATGCTTGACGATTTTGTTGGTGAACAGATCTTATCCGGCAGCCAAATATCAGCTGGCCGGAAACTCCGGCTCTCGCACGTCGTCGACCAAATCGCTTTGTGGAGTATTATTTTCGCCAGGCGGAATTGTAAATGGGCTGTGGCAGTAAATCTCAGTTCTGAGAGGGTTTGTCGTGGCGACAGGTGAAATGGCTGACGGTCGACAGACCGCACGACCTCCGGTCAGGCCTGCAGAACCCATCGAGCCGGTCCGGACTCGGCCATCGGGTGGGGTGCAGTCTGTCCGGCGCACTTTCGAACTCCTGGAGATCTTGGCCGACGCCGGTGGTGTACTGGGACTGTCGCAATTGTCTTCTCGTTCTGGTTTGCCACTGCCCACCATTCATCGGCTGATGCGCACCCTGGTGGAACTTGGCTATGTGCGCCAGGAACCGTCCCGGGAATACGCTCTGGGCCCCAGGTTGGTCCACCTGGGCGAGAATGCCAATGGTTTACTCAATCGTTGGGCCACACCGCATTTGGAAGCCGTCGTCGACAAGCTGGGGGAGAGCACCAACCTCGCCCTGTTCGAAGGCGATCAGGTCACCTACGTCGCGCAAGCCCCCGGCCGGCACTCGATGCGGATGTTCACCGAGGTCGGTGGCCGAGCCTGGGCACATTCCTCGGCCGTCGGTAAGGCGATGATGGCGCGGATGCCGCGGCCCCGGGTCGAGGCGTTGATCGAGCGGACCGGGATGCCGGGGCAAACCGAGCACACCATCACCGAGCGGTTCACGTTGATGACCGAACTGGATCGGATCCGCGACCTCGGTTACGCAACAGATGAGGAAGAGCAGGAGGTCGGGGTGCGATGTGTGGCCGTGGCGTTGCCCGGCACCCCACCGCGGGCGGCGGTGTCAATCTCCGGCCCGGTGACCAGAATGACCGATGAACTGATCATGGCGGCAGTTCCGGTGCTACATGCGGCAGCCGCTGAGCTGGCTGCTGAACTGGATCTGGCCCGGGGTGCTCGCTCCGGTCGGTGCTGATTTTAAATCTCTTTGCTACCAACCGATCCCGGGGTCAAAGGCATTCGGAGAATCTGGGGCACCATCGCGATGGATGGTTCCCTCGATGAGTCCGTACGGCCGATCGGCGGCGTGGAAGACTTCGTTGTTGTTCTCCAGGCCGAAATGCGACAGGTCAACAACAAAATGATGTTTGTTCGGCAATGAGAATCGCACCTCGCCGATGGTGGGCTGGGCGGCGATCATCTCCTTGCCCATAGCGAACATGGTTTGCTGTAAGGCAAAACTGTGATGTCCGGCGAAGGTGTCGGTCATGGCGGTCAGTGCCGAGTCAAAAGCCGACTGCCAGTCGGCGATGTCCTCGGTGTGCCACCACTGCCCGGTGACAGCAGTTGCCATCACCCGGTCATGGGTGGGTGCCAACGTGGTGTACTTGTCCTGGTAGAAGTCGAAGAACTCCGAGTCGGTAGATTTCAACAGCACCAGGTCCTGCACACCGGAAACAATGCTGGTGGAATTGTTTTCGCTGGTGGCAATCGCGGTTCGAAGGTGTCCGCCGTCCCGCTTGAAGGCGTGGGGGCTCGGGACGCCATTGTGGCTGAGCCGGACCCACGGGTACATTTGGACGCGGATCCGCGCTCGCTCCACCTGTTCGGCCGCGCAGAAATGCTCGGCCAGTACCTTTGCGAACGACTCCGGTTGTCGGGCTTGCTCGGCGTGCTCCTTGGCGAACGCGTTGACCGTATTCTTGGTGGCATCGGTGGTCAGACAGTTGGCATTGTCGCCCAGTAGATGCACATCGGAGAAGTCACCGGAAAGTGCGACACTGACGTTGTAGTCGACGATCTCGTGGGTGTCGGAGTCCTTGTAGATCCGTACGACTCTGGTTTCGGCCTTGCCGTACTGGTTATGTCCTAGGGTCACGCTCATGAGTCGGCTCCCTCGATAGTTGCCGGCAGGCAAACAGGTGCGGTGCAGCGGGCACCACATTTGCGTGATGTGGAAATATAATGCCGTTTGCAGGAAAACCTAATCGAGCGCGTTCGGACCTGTCAAGAGAGTCAACCGATGGCCCTGGCCGCGGCCGCCGCCGCGGCCGGTAGCGCATCAGCAATCTGCTGCATGGCCAGATCATCATGGGCCGCCGAGACGAACCAGGCCTCGAAAGCCGATGGTGGCAAGTAGATCCCGGAGTCCAGCATCGAGTGGAAGAACGCGGCGAATCGGTAGGACTCCTGGGTCCGGGCATCGTCATAGTCGAGAACTTCCTCGGCGGTGAAGAAGATTGAGAACAGGTTGCCGGCCCGCTGCACCCGGTGCGCCACCCCGGCTGCGTAGAGCGCGTCGGAGGCCAACCGACCGACGGTCTGTGCGGTGTCGTTCAAATGTGCATAGACCGCATCGTCACAACCGCGCAGATTGGCCAGCCCAGCAGCCGTCGCGATCGGATTCCCGGACAGGGTGCCGGCCTGATAGACCGGGCCTTCCGGCGCCAGCAACGCCATCACGTCGGCCCGGCCGCCGAAAGCGCCCACCGGGAGGCCGCCGCCGATGACCTTGCCGAAGGTCAGCAGATCCGGTGCCCATCCTTGCCCCAGTGGATCGGCCGAAGCCGAATCAAGTCCATACATTCCGGCGCTGGAAAGCCGGAAACCGGTCATCACCTCATCGGAGATCAGCAGGGCGCCGTGCGCGTGCGCCATCTCGGCCAGTGCCCGGTTGAAGCCCGGCAGCGGCGGTACCACGCCCATATTCGCCGGCGCTGCTTCGGTGATGATGCAGGCAATCTCATTGCCGAAGTTCTCGAAAGCTGCTCGTACCGCGGCAAGATCGTTGTAGGGCAGCACAATGACATCAGCCGTGGTGGATAACGGCACCCCCGCTGAATCCGGCAGCGCGAGGGTGGCAACACCGGAGCCGGTTGCTGCCAGTACCGCATCGACGTGGCCGTGATAGCAGCCGGCAAATTTGATCACCTTTGTACGACCGGTGAACCCGCGGGCCAGCCTCAGTGCCGACATCGTCGCCTCGGTGCCCGAGGACACCAGGCGGACCTTTTCCACCGGGGCGACCCGGCGCACAATCTCCTCGGCGAGGAGCACTTCGCCCTCGCCCGGGGTGCCGAAGGAAAGCCCATGGGCGACCGCTTCGGTGACCGCGGCGATGACGGCGGGATGGCGGTGTCCCAGAATCATCGGCCCCCAGGATCCGACCAGATCGACATACTGTTTTCCGTCGGCGTCGGTGATCCAGGCACCGCGACCGCTGGCCATGAAACGGGGGGTGCCACCGACGCTGCGGAAGGCCCGTACCGGCGAGTTCACTCCGCCCGGTGTCACTGCCAGGGCGCGCTTGAAAAGTGCCGCACTGGCCGGAGAGTTGTCGATCACGAGGAGCCTGCTTCCGAGTTCAGTCGGCCGGCGACTTCGGCGGCCCAATAGGTGAGGATGATATGCGCGCCGGCCCGCTTGATTCCGGTCAAACTTTCCATGATGGCCCGGTCACGGTCAATCCAGCCATTCGCT
>JBBSRY010000279.1:0-4376 GCA_038242595.1 Mycobacteriales bacterium | reverse complement strand
TGGTGAGGTCGAGAGAGATCAAATCCTTCTGAGCAGACATGAGGCGCACCTTACCGGCAGTCCGGCCGGCCGTGTTTTCGGCGGAGGGCAGATGCGCAGACCACTACCGTGGAACAAATGCGTGCCTGGGTCAAAGTCCTCCTTGTGGTCATCCTGTTGGCTATTGCTACCGGCGCCTTCTTCGTGGTCCGTTCGTTGTTCGCCACCGCCGTCGATGCCGGACCGGAATGCATCGTCGGTCACGATCCGTCCCTCTCAGTAGCGCAGGAGACTGTTGTTGATCTTGGCTCGGCAACTCCGGCCACCGCCGATATCGGCTTGGCCGCAGTGCAACTCCAGCATGCGTCCACGATCAACGCGGTGGGTCTGACCAAGCAGATCCCGCTCAGAGGGCGGATTATCGCGGTGGCGACAGCGCTGCAGGAATCCTCGTTGCGCAACCTGTCCGGTGGCGACCGCGATTCGGTCGGCCTGTTCCAGCAGCGTCCCAGCCAGGGGTGGGGAACCATCGAGCAGATCAGCGATCCCATTTATTCGGCCGGCATCTTCTATGACCGGTTGCTCCAAGTGCAGGACTGGCAGGATCTGCCGCTGACCGAAGCCGCACAGGAAGTGCAGTATTCCGGTCATCCGGATGCCTACGCCAAGTGGGAGACCGAAGCAGCTCAGATGGTCAATGCTCTTTCCGGTAATTGGGGCATCGCTGCCCTGAGTTGCCGGGACGGTGCCGCGGCTTCCACCGCGCATGCTCCGAGCCGGGAGCTGCCGCCCGGATTCGAACCCGCCCGCGCCGCTTTGGCCGAGCTGATAGCCGCCGCCGACAGCGAACTGGGTGTTGTCAGCCCCATCATCATCGAAGACGACGGCCGCACCGCCGTGGTCAGCATTGCGGTGCCGGAACTATCGGCCGAGACGGCCTCGATCGCGCTGACTTACTGGATTGTCGCCCACGCAGCCAGCGCCGGAGTGGATGGTGTCTCGGTGGCCACCTCCAGCTGGAGCGGCGAGAACCAGTGGGCCACCATTGATCCCGCCGTTCCGGACGGTCAGGTCCGAGTCACAGTTGTCAAACCCGCAGATACTTCGAGCTGACAGGTTTCCATCTTGACCTTCAGCGCCCAGTCGTGATGGGGGATGACCCGGGGGTGGGTAACCTACGGGGCATGACTGATCTCGTGAGCTCCGGAGCGACCTGCGCCGGCCTGGCCACCATTACCACCGACGGCACCGTTCTGGACGTCTGGTACCCGGCGCCTGCCCTGCCCGATTCAGCCGTCGAGCAGCCTGATCTCAGCGGTGCCGAGCGGACGGACGAGATCCGCGATGTGCGAGTGGCAGCGGTAACGACCACCATCGCCTCGCTGGCCGACGCCCCGCTGGATACCGCCGATGCCTACCTGCGACTACACCTGCTCTCCAGCCGTCTGGTTGTCCCCCGTTCCATCAATCTGGACGGGATATTCGGCTTCCTACCGAATAACGTCTGGACCAATCTGGGTCCGATCCCGGTCGATTCGGTGGAACAGGTCCGGTTACGGGCCCTGGTCGCCGGTGTCCGGCTCGCGGTTTCCGGAGTCGACAAGTTCCCACGAATGACGGACTACGTGGTCCCGTCGGGGGTCCGGATAGCCGACGCCGATCGAGTACGGCTGGGTGCCCACCTGGCCGCCGGCACCACCGTGATGCACGAGGGTTTCTGCAATTTCAACGCCGGCACCCTGGGCACCTCGATGGTGGAGGGCCGAATCTCACAGGGCGTCCTGATAGGCGACGGCAGCGATATCGGCGGCGGCGCCTCAATCATGGGCACTCTGTCCGGTGGCGGCAAGCAGGTGGTCTCGATCGGTGAACGGTGCCTACTGGGCGCCAACGCCGGCGTCGGGATATCTCTGGGCGAGGATTGCGTCATCGAGGCCGGGCTGTACGTCACGGCCGGCACCAAACTGAATCTACGTGAGGGGACATCGTCCCGGGTGGTGAAAGCTGCTGAGCTATCGGGTTTATCGGGCCTGATGTTCCGTCGGAACTCGCTGGACGGCAGTGTCGAAGCGGTTCCGCGGGCCGGTTCCTGGGGTGGCCTGAACACCACCCTGCACGCCGGTCAGTAACGGACCTGTGTCAACTCAGCCGAAGTTGACGCCCTGGGCCAAGGGCAGCGCACCGGAGTAGTTGATGGTGTTGGTGGCTCGCCGCATATACCCACGCCAGGCGTCAGAGCCGGATTCCCGCCCGCCGCCGGTGGATTTCTCGCCGCCGAAGGCACCACCGATTTCCGCCCCCGAGGTTCCGATATTTACATTGACGATGCCGCGGATCGGTGCCGGGACCAGGCGCCACTGGATGAACGCGTTCTTGGCGGCCGTGATCGCGTCTCTCACCTGCGCTGCGGACAGCGCTGCCACCTGGAATAGTTCCTCCCCGGTGATGGGCGTCCTCGCGGTCAACGATGGTCCATGGACCGGGGTCAACGCGACACCGCAGGCCAGCAAACTGCGCATGGCCAGTTCCGAAGTTCGGCGGTGGACTTGGTGGAGACGGCGGTGCTCGTCGAATGTTCTCCAGAACTGTCGACAGGAACCTGAGAGTGAAAGAGGTTGGCAGAGAACCACTTCCCGGAGGTCTGCGTTCTCGCTACTCGGCCAGCCGCTTGGCGGCGGCACCCACTCGCTCGTCCGTGGCGGTCAATGCGACCCGAACATGTTGGCGTCCGAGCGGTCCGTAGAACGATCCAGGAGCTACCAGGATGCCACGTTCGGCCAGCCAATCCACGGTCGCCATCGCCTCTTCGCCACGAGTGCACCAGAGATACAGCCCGCCCTCGGAGTGATCGATCCGGAAGCCGGCATCGCTGAGGGCCTCCATCAGGACCTCACGACGAGCGCTGTAGCGGGAACGCTGCGCCATCACATGACTGTCATCGTTCAGGGCCGCAATCGCTGCGGCCTGCATCGGACTTGGCACCATCGACCCGGTTTGCTTTCTGATGGCCAGCAATTTTGCCACCAGATCCGGGTCGCCGGCCACAAAGCCGACGCGGTAGCCGGCCATATTGCTGCGCTTGGACAGTGAGTGAGCGACCAGCAGACCGGTGTGGTCGCCGCCGCAGACTTCAGGGTTGAGGATCGAAATCGGGTCGGCTTCCCAGCCGAGATCGATGTAGCACTCATCGCTGACCAGGATCGTCTTGTTCGCCCTGGCCCAGTCGACGATGCGGCGCAGCTTGTCGACGTTGTGCAGGGCCCCGCTGGGGTTGGACGGCGAGTTGATCCACCGAAGCGTTACCCGTCCCTCTCCGAACTGCGCCGGCGAATCACCCCGGACCACCGAACAGCCGGCTATCAGGGCGCCGACTTCATAGGTCGGGTAGGCGAGTTCGGGGATGGCAACCACATCGCCGGGCCCCAGGCCCAGCTGGAACGGCAGCATCGCCACCAATTCCTTGGAACCAATGGTCGGCAGCACCGCTTTGGGGTCCAGATCGGGCACCTCATGGGCTCGCTGGAGCCAGGCTGAATAGGCCCGGCGCAGCGAGGGTTTGCCCTGGGTGGTCGGGTATCCGGGGGTGTCGCAACCGGCGGCCAGCGCCGCCCGGACCAAGTTGGGGACCTTGTCGATCGGCGTTCCGACCGATAGATCAACCAGGCCATCGGGATGTAGGGCGGCCACCGACTTGGCGCTCACCAATGCATCCCAAGGAAATGCCGGTAACCGCGACGCCCAGTCGATCACGGTCAGTGTCCCTCAACCATGGGGGGCAGTGCTGCGATCAACGGATGGTCCTTGGGGATTTTGCCGGTTCGCGATGCTCCACCAGGGGAACCCAGATCTTCGAAGAAGTCGACATTTGCCCGGTAGTAGTCTTTCCACTGCTCCGGGACGTCGTCCTCGTAAAATATGGCCTCGACGGGACACACCGGTTCGCAGGCTCCGCAGTCCACGCACTCATCCGGATGGATGTAGAGCATGCGCTCACCTTCATAAATGCAATCAACGGGACACTCTTCGACGCAGGCACGGTCGAGGACATCCACACAGGGCTCAGCGATCACATATGTCACAACTGCACTCCACGGCTCATCAGGTTTACTGCTCAAGCTCCGCCACCACCGGTGCCCGGATTTGTTTCGACGCCCGGGCATAGTGATATCGCGGCCGAAGGCCTTAGTATTCCCTGTTTCAGGTCCGCGAGCGAAACCTGGGTGAATAGTACCCGGGACACATGAGCAATATCACAACCGCGCGCGTCCGGAAGCGATTATGGCGCCGGCGCCATCGACTCCGGTCGGGCCCCCTACCGCGCCCGAGTCAGCGTCTTGGATCCCCAGGCCCGACCCAGCGCCACCGCGCCGGCCCGGGCGCCGGGCATCAGTAGCAGT
>JBBSRY010000278.1:0-4409 GCA_038242595.1 Mycobacteriales bacterium | reverse complement strand
GCCGCTGCGGCCGAATGGATTCATCCGGCCGCAGCGGCTTTTCAGTGCTTGTACCTCGAGGGGTTACTAGGGGTGTGTCATGGACAGCACATCGAGCGCAGCATCGAGTTGCTCGGCTGTTATCTTGCCGCTGTCAACATGTCCACGTTCGAGCACCACGGACTTGATGGTCTTGTTCTGCTTGAGTGCCTGCTTGGCGATCGATGCCGCCTCCTCGTAACCGATATATTTGTTCAGCGGTGTGACGATCGAGGGCGAGGACTCGGCGTAGGCCAGGCAACGTTCGATATCGGCCTCCAAGCCGTCGACACAACGGTCGGCCAGGAGGCGAGAGACGTTGGCGATCAACCGGATGGATTCCAACAGGTTGCGGGCCATTACCGGAAACATCACGTTCAATTCGAAATTGCCCTGCGAACCGGCGAAGGCGACGGTGGCGTCGTTACCGATGACCTGGGCCGCGACCATCAGGGTGGCTTCGGGCATTACCGGGTTCACCTTGCCGGGCATGATCGAGGAACCCGGCTGCAGATCCGGTAGATGAATTTCGGCCAGACCGGCTCGCGGGCCCGATCCCATCCAGCGGATGTCGTTACAGATCTTCGTCAGGCCGACAGCGATGGTCCGCAATTGACCGGAGGTTTCGACCAATCCGTCTCTGGCGCTCTGCGCTTCGAAGTGGTTACGGGCCTCGGTGAAGGGCAGTCCGGTGACGGAGGCCAGTTCGGCAATTACCTTGGCAGAGAAGCCGGGCGGGGTGTTGATACCGGTGCCAACTGCGGTTCCGCCGAGGGGGAGTTCGGCCAGCCGCGGGAGGGAGGACTCGAGTCGTTCGATGCCATAACGCACCTGGGCGGCATAACCACCGAACTCCTGGCCGAGGGTGACCGGGGTGGCATCCATCAGATGGGTGCGGCCGGACTTGACGACTTTCGCCCAGAGATCGGATTTGGACTGCAGTGCCGTGGACAGATGGTCCAGAGCGGGGATGAGGTCCGTAACCACCGCTTCGGTGGCCGCCACGTGAATCGAGGTCGGGAAGACGTCATTGGAGGACTGCGAGGCGTTGACGTGATCGTTCGGGTGCACCTTGCTGACCGACTCCACAACACCGGTGATCTCGTTGGCCAGTGTGGCAAGCACCTCATTGGCATTCATGTTGGAACTGGTGCCGGATCCGGTCTGGAAAACATCGATGGGGAATTCGGCATCCCAGTCGCCGGCTGCCACCGTGGCTGCTGCCGTCTGGATGACGGTCGCAACATCTTTGGCGATCACCCCGAGTTCGGCGTTGACCTTGGCCGCTGCGGCTTTGATCAAGGCCAGCGCCCTGATCTGCGAGCGTTCGAGCCCGCGGCCGGAGATGGGAAAGTTCTCCACGGCTCGTTGGGTTTGTGCTTGATACTTTGCGTCGCGAGGCACTCGGACTTCACCCATGGTGTCGTGCTCGATGCGGAACTCGCCTTTGTGTTCAGCCATGTGATGAAACTATCGGGCACGGCGGCAGGTGTCGCTATTGGGCCGGGGTGTTGTCTGTCTCATGAGTGATTCGGACTCCTGCCCGGTTGCGCCGCATCAGTGGTCGCTGTTGGTGAGCGATGTGCAGGCCGAGGCCGGCGTCGCAGCGTGGGACGATGGACAGGTGGCAGATAGAAGAAATGCAACCATGCGCGACATGGCCGTCGCGGTGGGCGTCCTCGTTGTCGGATTGCTCATCATTATCGGCGCCATGGGCGGTTACTCGTTCAAATTCGGCGCACCTACCGACGGGGTGGCGCCGTCCGCCGACGTGATCGGTGGTTTCGGTCGGGCCGGTGAGACTCTGGGTATTGAAGTTGTTGTGCCGCAAGGTCTTCCGGAAGCCTGGCAGCCGAACTCGTTTTCCCTCAACAATCCGGCAGTCGGTGCCGCTGGTGCTCCGGTGGTGCGAGGTGGGTGGCTCACCCCGGACGGCACGTTCATCACCTTGCTCGAATCCTCGGCGCCCGGTCCGGTACTGGTGGCTCAGGAAGTCGGTCAGGGTCTGGACAGCCGCGGCCAGGTTGAGGCCGCCGGCAGCACCTGGGACATTTATCCGGGGGAGCGTAGTGAACCGGTCTGGGTGCGGACCAGCGCCGGCGTCACCCTGCTGATCACCGGGTCAGCGCCCACCGCGGCCTTCGAAACGCTGGCGGACGCGCTCGCCTAGTTCTTTTCCTGATCGGATTCGGCCAATGCCGTGTCCACCCGTTGTCGGGCGCCCTCGAGGAAACGAGCACAGATCTTTGCCAGCGCCTCACCGCGCTCCCAGAGCGTCAGCGAATCGTCCAGGCTCAAACCGCCTGCTTCCAGCTTGCTGACGACCTTGGCCAACTCATCACGGGCTGTCTCGTAGGAGAGTTCGGGGGTACCGGTTTTCGGTGTGTTGGTCATGAGGTTCCTGAAATTGTCGACGGTGCGTTGCTGGCTGGTTGAGTCTCCGGACCAAGGCTGGTGCCAAGTACTGCGCCACCGGCAACTCGAATTCGCAGATCGCTGCCCGGCGGCGCCTGCTCCGGTTGACGCAACACCACTGAGTCAACCTGGACCACGGCGTATCCACGCTGCAGGGTGGCTGCCGGACCGAGGGCGGCCAACTGGGAAACCCGATGGGCCACCATTGATTCATTGACTTCAATGGCGCGCCGGATCAGTTGTTCGCTGCGTTCCCGCAAGCGTAGAACCTGTTCGGCACGCCCGCTGATCGGTCCGTGAGGATCGGCCAGGACGGCGCGTGAGCGCAGCCCGGCGAGCCTAGCCAGTTCCGTGCTCACCCACCCGGTCAGGCTCCGACGGGCGCGCAGTCGAAGTTGTTCCACCTGCTTTCCCTCGGCGACGGCATCGGGGACGACTCGCTTACCGGCGTCGGTCGGGGTTGAACAGCGGACGTCGGCGACGTCGTCCACGATGGGGTGGTCAGGTTCATGACCGATCGCTGACACCACCGGGGTCCGGCAGGCCGCGACGGCTCGACACAGGGTCTCATCGGAGAACGGCAGAAGATCCTCCACCGAACCGCCGCCGCGAGCCAACACGATTACTTCCACCGCCGGATCTGCATCCAATTTTCGTAGTGCTTGCAGGATTTGGGGGACAGCAGTAACCCCCTGAACGGCGGTGTTCTCGACCCGGAAGACGACCGCGGGCCACCTGGCCCTGGCATTAACCAGCACATCGGACTCAGCCGCACTGGCGCGGCCGGTGATCAGGCCGACAACCTTGGGCAGAAATGGAAGCGGTTTCTTCCGCTGACTGGATGTCAGACCTTCAGCGGCCAGCAAACTACGCACCCGTTGCAGGCGGGCCAGCAGTTCGCCCAGACCGACCGGATGCATCTCCGACACCCGGAACGACAACGAGCCGCGAGCGGTGTAGTACTCGAACTTTCCGAAAACCACGACTCGGTCACCCTCGGCCGGTGGCTTCGCCAGGCCGGCCATCACCTTGCTGAAACAGGTCACCTGCAAGGACATTTCGGCGGCCGGATCACGCAAGGTGAAGTACGCAACCTGTCCCGGGCGGATATTCGCCTGGGCGATCTGGCCTTCGATCCACGCGGCGGGCGCTCTGGCGACGTGTTCGGCCATCCGCTGGGACAGCGCACGAACCGGCCACGGGTTCTCTCGGCTGGTGTCGGCGGCTTTGAGCGGCACTACTGGACGTGGCGCGGGGTCAGCCGACATTTTTTGATTTCTTGCGGGGTGGATTCTTGATTGGTCTCGTACCCGGTCAGCGGCCGGCCACGGTCGAAAGTCGATTGGTCAGCAGCGTCAAAAATGCCGGCCGTGCCTGATGTAGTTGCTCGAATGAGAGAGCGGCTGCCAACTGCTCTGGGCTCATCGCACGGAGTTTGCCGCGTAATTGCGCCAGGCTCAGTTGCTGGTAACCGTCGATACCGGGGTGGGCGCCTGGCGTCGTTGAACGTGATGGGGGGACTGCTGCTTTGGGGTCGGCTGCGGTGCGGCTGGCTGACCTGGCTTTGGCCTTCTTGGGCCGAATCGTTGTCAACTCATCTTCATCGCTCTGCCGCACCGGCTCCCTGCGTGGAGCGGCAGCAGAAAAGGTGTCGGTTTCAGCCTCTTGCACCGAAGCCCACCGGGCGGCCGCCTGCGGGTCGTTCGCCGCAACTTCATCTTCCTCGTCGATCGTGGACCAGGCAGTTCGTTCCGGCGGCGGTTCTGAACCACCCGACAGCGCGGCCAGTGCGTCATCGCCCCTGACGGCAAGTGCTGCCAGTTGCTGATTCAGCTCGAAAGAGAGCTTGGCGGCCTGGCCGACAAGGGTGATTCCGATGGTGGGAAGCTCGTCCGGTATCCGCTTGACGACGTCGAAAGTGTCGGAAACGAGTCCGGCAGCAATCCGGATCAAGAAGGGGAATGAAGAGGCCATGG
>JBBSRY010000277.1:0-4423 GCA_038242595.1 Mycobacteriales bacterium | reverse complement strand
ATACTGACACTCGGTCACCCAAATGGGCAAGGGTTTCGTCGCACGCTCACGTGACGGCAACGAAAACCGACAGTTGTTTGCGTCATGACAGTCGGTTTTGCCTCCGGCCGACAGCCAGGCCGGGATTCAACCTGCGGGCGCACCGGCACCGACGGCGGCTCGGTTTGATTTCGACATCGTCACGCCTTCTGGACGAGGGTATTCGTATCAAACTTCGATGATGGCGACGGATTCACTTGCTTTCTGGGCTGGAGGGTTGTCATCATCAAGACATGTCCAAGCGATCGGCAGCACTGGCAGCAGCAGAAGCCGCCGCCCTGGTGGATCGTTCGCGGATTCCGGCGACCGGTCTGGACGACATCTCCAAGGCCATCATCGAGCAACTCCAACAGGACGGTCGCCGCCCGTATGCCTCGATTGGCACCGCGGTTGGTCTTTCGGAGGCAGCGGTACGACAACGGGTGCAGCGCCTCATCGGGTCGGGCGTGGTGCAGATCGTTGCCGTCACCGATCCCTTGCAGGTGGGATTTTATCGGCAGGCAATGATCGGTATCAAGGCCGACGGCAATGTGAATCCGGTCGTTGACGCGTTGTGCGAGATGGACGAGGTCGACTACGTGGTAGTCACGGCCGGCTCCTTCGACATCTTGGCCGAGGTGGTCTGCGAGGACGATGAACAGTTGCTGTCCCTGCTCAATGAGCGCATCAGAACGATCGAGGGGGTCCGGAGCACCGAAAGCTTCGTGTACCTCAAGCTTTCCAAACAAACCTATACCTGGGGAACACGATGAGCAGCAAGAATGTCACCGACCATCTTTGGATGCATTTCACTCGGATGTCCTCCTACGACACGGCACCGGTGCCGATCATCGAGCGCGGTGATGGCGCCTACATCTTCGATTCCAACGGAAAGCGTTACTTGGACGCCCTTTCCGGACTCTTCACCGTCCAGGTGGGGCACGGCCGCAAGGAGCTGGCAGCCGCAGCCGCAGCGCAGGCGGAAAAGCTGGCGTACTTTCCGATCTGGTCCTACGCGCATCCGCCCGCGATCGAGCTTGCCGACAGATTGGCCGAGCTGGCCCCGGGCGATCTGAACAGGGTGTTTTATTCCACCGGTGGCGCCGAATCGGTGGAGACCGCCTGGAAGGTGGCCAAGCAGTTCTTCAAACTGACCGGCAAACCGGGTAAGCACAAGGTCATCTCACGCGCCATCGCCTACCACGGCACCACCCAGGGCGCGCTGTCCATCACCGGCATCCCACCGTTCAAGGAGGCCTTCGAACCGCTGATGCCCGGGACCTTCCGGGTGCCGAACACCAACTTCTACCGGGCACCGGAACACCTGGCCGATGATGAGAAGGCCTTTGGCCTGTGGGCCGCCAACCGCATCGAGGAGGCCATCCTCGCCGAAGGTCCCGATACCGTTGCTGCGGTCTTCCTGGAGCCGGTACAGAACGCCGGTGGCTGCTTCCCGCCGCCGCCCGGATATTTCCAGCGGGTTCGGGAAATCTGTGATGAGTATGACGTGCTGCTGGTCTCAGATGAGACGATTTGTGCCTACGGACGTTTGGGAACCATGTTCGGTGCCCAGAAGTTCGACTTCCAGCCCGACATCATCACCACCGCCAAGGGTTTGACCTCCGGCTATTCCCCGCTCGGCGCAGCCATCATCTCAGACCGGATCTACGAACCATTTGGCAAGGGCGAGAACATGTTCGGCCACGGCTACACCTTCGGCGGGCATCCGGTGTCCTGCGCGGTGGCGTTGGCCAACCTGGATATCTTCGAGCGCGAGGACCTCTTGGGCAATGTGCTGCGGAATGAAAACCCATTCCGCCAGACGTTGGAGAAACTGCTCGACCTGCCGATCGTGGGCAACGTTCGCGGCGATGGCTACTTTTACGGTATCGAGCTCGTCAAAGACGCCGGCACCAAAGAGACCTTCAATGCCGATGAGAGCGAGCGGATTCTACGCGGTTTTCTGTCAAAGGCATTGTTCGACAATGGTTTGTACTGCCGGGCCGATGATCGTGGTGACCCCGTCATCCAGGTCGCTCCGCCACTGATCTGCGACCAAACGCAGTTCGATGAGATCGAGCAAGTTCTGCGCAGCGTACTGACCGAAGCCTGGACGCTGCTGTAGGAATGGCCGATTCCAGTCGCACCTGCGATCAGTACCGGGGGCTCTCACTCTGGATGAGTCAGGTGCAGGATTCGCTGAAACCTCGACCTGCCCTCCCGGGCGACGCTGACGCTGATGTGGTCATTGTCGGCGCCGGATTCACCGGTCTTTGGACGGCGTACTACTTGGCCAAGGCTGACCCGACCTTGCGAATCATCGTTCTCGAAGCGGAGGTCGCCGGGTTCGGCGCCTCCGGCCGAAATGGCGGCTGGTGTTCGGAGTTTTTCCCCGCTTCGTCGGCCAAGATCGCTCGCGGAAAGGGCCGCGCTGCCGCCCTGCTGATGAGATCGGCGATGCGGCAATCTATTTCAGCGGTGTCAACCGCAGTGGACGCAGAAGGCATTGACTGCTCCTTCAACCGTGGCGGCACCGTCGCAATGGCCCGCTCCGCCACTCAATTGCAGCGGGCTCGGCGGGAGGTCGAGGAAGCTCGGGAATGGGGCGACACCGAGGACGATCTCCGGTTTCTCGACGCCACTGAAACCTCCGAGTTCATCAGCGCTACCGGACTTCTCGGTGGGACCTACACACCGCATTGCGCCGTGCTCGATCCTGCCCGGTTGGTCCGCGGTCTCGCCGAAAAGGTAGTGGGATTGGGCGTCCAACTTTATGAGCGCAGCCCCGTCCGCAGTATTAATCAGCACAGTGTCAGCACCGACAACGGGACCGTCCGGGCAGAGGTGGTGATCCGCGGCACCGAGGCGTACACGCCGGCCATCCCCGGTTCCCGACGGGAGGTGGCCCCGGTCTACTCGTTGGTCGTCGCCACCGAAGCGCTGACCCAAGCTCAACTCGATACGGTTGGCTTGGATATCCGCCCAAGTTTCACCGATTTCCGGCACCTGATCTCCTACGGTCAGCGCACCGTCGACAGCCGTATCGTGTTCGGCGGTCGCGGGGCTCCCTATCACTTCGGTTCTCGCACCAAAGCAGAATTCGATTCCGATCCACGAGTGTTCAACCTGTTGCAGCGCAACCTAATCGAACTTTTCCCGATCTTGGAGGGGGTGACGTTCAGCCACTCCTGGGGTGGGCCGCTCGGAGTGCCCCGGGACTGGCACGCATCAGTGGGCTTCGATCGGGCAACCGGATTCGGCTGGGCCGGCGGCTATGTCGGTGATGGCGTCTCGACCACCAATTTGGCCGGCCGGACCTTGGCCGACCTGGTATGTGGGATCGATTCAGATCTGACGGCCCTGCCATGGGTGGGCCATCGATCGCGCCGCTGGGAACCGGAACCGTTGCGCTGGGCCGGGGTAAATGCCGGTCTGAAAGTAATGCAATTGGCCGACGCGTCAGAGGCGCGCTCCGGTCGAGAATCGCGCGCTGCCAAAGTCTTCGGCCGCCTACTCAGCGGCTGATCGGTAAAAGGAGCATTCCGCACCAACGATCCGATCCGAAATTCTTACGCCATCCAGGCGTACCGAATTTAGAACCAACGCTCCAGCACCAGGGCAACACCGTCCTCATGATGAAAGCCGGCGATTTCGTTGGCAATCGCACTGACCTCGGCATGGGCATTTGCCATCGCGACACCATGTCCGGCCCAGGTCAACATTTCCAGGTCGTTGGGCATATCGCCGAAAGCGATCACTTCACTGGGATCGACGTCCCACTGTTTGGCCAGCCGATCCAGGGCGGTGCCCTTATTGACGCCGGGCGCTGCCACCTCGATCAGGCCGTCATCGGAGGAGTAGGTCACACTGACCCTGGCGCCGGCGGCCTCCCGCGCGTGCCGGGCCAAGTAACGAGAATCCTCACCACTGCGGACCAACAGCTTGGCGACCGGCAGCGACAGTAGATCTTCTCGGGCAACTCGTTGGAAAAAACCATCCGCCCAGGGATGGTCATAGTGCGCTTCGGCCCAACATGCGGCAAGGTCGGTACCAATACGCTCGACCGCGATGGCGAAACTGTCGTCGTGCACGGTCAGGTTGGAGACGAACTCCTTCATCGGCTCTGGGTGCAGCGGCGATGAAGACAGGATTTCCCCGGCTGCCACGTCGTAGACGATGGCGCCGTTCATACAAACCGCGGTGCCGGTGAAACCCGCGTCAATGACCGGACCGAGCCACCAGATGGGACGGCCGGTGGCGATCACCACGTGAGCGCCACTCTCGGATGCACGGTGCAGCGCCTGCGCATTGCGCGGAGAAACAAGACCAAATTCGTCGAGCAGGGTGCCGTCCATATCGGATACGACCATCTGAGGAGCCTTCACGTTGTCCATTATTCCAGCCT
>JBBSRY010000276.1:0-4427 GCA_038242595.1 Mycobacteriales bacterium | reverse complement strand
GGGCCGCGCAATTTTTGGGCTGGGTGGCCGATGGCTCGGTGAAGCTGCGGATTGGCGCGACCTATCGGCTGGCTCAGGCCGCTCAGGCGCAGGAGGATCTGGCCGGTCGCCGCAGCACCGGCAAGCTGTTACTGATTCCGTAGTCCTGGGCTGCTTTACCGCATTCTGTTTCGCTCACCCGAAATTTCTGGCGAGGGAACATGACTCTGGTGAGGGAGTTACGGGAGAGCGACACACGTCTGGCCTAGGAATTGCCGAAACGCGCACCGCCGTATTTGCGATGCACGGCCTGCCGGCTGACGCCGAGAATCATGGCGATCGCCGCCCAGGAAACATCGGCCACCCGAGCTTTTCGCACCATTAGAGCCTCCAGTCGGTCGGCCTCTTGGTGTAGTTGCCGTACCGCCGCTAACGCTGTCAACGGATTTGGATCATCCGCACCATCAACAATTGTTCTCAATTTGTCCGCCTCCAACACCCTGCACCCTTCCGGATAGACCGACGTACGCAGCCTGGTGTCAACATATGATGACACGGTCGATGTTGTCAACATTTGTTGACACTCCGAACGTGTTTCGATGAGCCGACATTCATGAAAATCAGCGAAACCGGCTGGAATCAAGCGGTTTCGTCGACTTTGATCACTGCGGGACGGGCTAGACCAGCCAGGCCGTGGTGTTGACCGGAAGCATGCGATCTTCGCTCACCGGGCCAGAGGCCAGGACGACCGAACCGCCCGGCAGCAGCGCCGCCGTCGAGCCGAGATTCGACACGATCGTGACATCGCCGTTGTAAAAGGCAATGACGTCGGTCGATCCTGATTCCAGCCAGGTCATGGCGCCGCCGCCCAAGTTGTACTCGCGGCGCAGTCGCAGCGCATTGCGATACATCTCCAGCGTCGAATCCGGATCGCCGACCTGCTGGTCCCTGGCCAACACGCGGAACGAATCAGGTTGCGGCAGCCAGGTTTCACCGGAGGGCCCGAAGCCATAACCCGGCAGGTCGGCCTCCCAGGGCAGCGGCACCCGGCAGCCGTCCCGGCCCAGTTCTTTGCCTTCGGTCCGGAAGAACGTCGGATCCTGGCGCACGACATTCGGCAGTTCGGTGTGCTCGGGCAACCCGAGTTCCTCACCCTGGAACAGGTAGGCCGATCCGGGCAGGGCCAGCATCACCAACGTCGCGGCTCGACCACGGGTAATGCCCAGTAAAGCATCCGGCTGCGGATCTTCGGCGCCGATACCGTTGGGCCGCGAACCCTGGTCGGCCAGTCCGAACCGGGACGGATGGCGGATCACGTCGTGATTGGATAACACCCAGGTGGTGGGGGCTCCGACTGCTGCATTGGCCGCCTGGGTCTGGGTGATGACCCTCGCAAGCGCCGTGGCATCCCAGTGGGTTTGCAGGTAGTCGAAGTTGAAAGCCTGATGCATTTCGTCATGGCGCACATATCGAGCCAGTCGATCCGCCGGCTGAACCCAGGCCTCGGCCACCAAAATCCTTGGTGTGTCGTAGGAGTCGAGAACCTCGCGCCATTCCCGATAGATCTCGTGTACCTCGTCCCGATCCCACATCGGGGAGTGCACATCGGGTCCGGGTTCAGTGTGGGGAATCTCGCCGGCGGCGGTATCGGGCACATTGGCGCTGATCACACCGAGTTCCCCTGGCAGCGAATCAGGTAGCCCCGGAGCCTTGATCAAAGAGTTGGCCACATCGACCCGGAAGCCGTCAACCCCGCGGTCCAGCCAAAACCGAAGCACCGAGACGAATTCTTTGCGCACCTCGGGGTTGTCCCAGTTGAAGTCGGGCTGCCGCGTATCGAAGAAGTGCAGATACCACTGGCCGGGGGTGCCGTCGCTATTGGTGGTTCTCGTCCAGGCATCACCGCCAAAGACGCTGGGCCAGTTGTTCGGTGGGAGTTCGCCGCTTTCGCCGCGACCATCGCGGAAGTGGTAACGATCGCGCTGCACACTTCCCGGATCAGCGGCCAGTGCAGCCTGGAACCACACATGGTCATCGGAGGAATGATTGGGGACCAGATCGACGATGACCTTCAGGCTCAGATCGTGAGCGGTGGCCAGCAGGGTGTCGAAGTCGTCGAGCCCACCGAACAGCGGATCGACATCGCGGTAATCGGCCACGTCGTAGCCGCCGTCTGCTTGCGGTGACTTGTAGAACGGGGAGAGCCAGATGGCGTCGACCCCCAGTTGAGCGACGGCTTCCAGTCGTGAGATGACGCCGGCCAGGTCACCGATGCCGTCGCCGTTGGCATCGGCAAAGGATCGAGGGTAGATCTGATACACCACGGCCTCGCGGCGCCAATCACCGTCGGTGGTGGGCGTCGGAATGATGGTGACGTCGGTGTCCGGAGCATCTTGGGAATCGGTGTCGGCCACGTCTGTGGTGGTTGGTCGGCTATCCGGGTCGTCCTGCCTGGTATCGACGACCGAATTGCGCACCGGCGAATCACTGACGTTCCGAACACTCATCTGTGGCGACTTCCTTCATGGGTAATGGCGTTTGGGTCAGCAGAATGGGTATTTATTCCAGGGGCGCTGCACATATTTTCCCCGCAAAATCATCCTACGCAGCGCGATGGAATCTTCTTGCCGACGATGGAAGGATCGGTCCATGGAATCTACGGCATCGGCTACCCCGGCATCGATGACCACCGGCATCGGTGATCACCGACCGATGCCCCCCGACCGATGACCACCGACCGATGACCACATACGAACTCCGGCTGATCACAGCGGCGGAGGCCCACTGGCTACTGGAGGGTGGTCGCCCCGACGACCGCTCGTGGAGTGTGGAGTATCCCGCCGACAGCGATCGGCGGGCCGCCGGCGGTTACCTGGATCGATTGGAGGAGTCCGGGCACAGCAGCGATATCTTCGGGTATTACCAGGTGCTGCTCAACGGTGTGGTGATTGGCGGCGCCGGATTTCATGGGCCACCCATCCTCGGGGTGGTCGAGATCGGCTACGGCGTCGTGCCCTCGGCTCGGCGCAACGGGGCGGCAACAGCAGCGGTGATCGGGTTGATCGAGATCGCCCGTACGGCAGGAGTCGAATTGGTGACCGGCAACGCCGATCCCGACAACCTGACCTCGCAATCGGTGATGCAACGAGCCGGGATGTTGGCCAACGGTCTTGGCCCGGATCCGGCCGGGGACCTGATGGCGCATTTTTCGATCGAACTTCGATAACGGCTTGCGCCAGCCGGGATCAGTTGTCGACGCTCTTTCTCATCCGGGTAGCGGATGAGAGATCCAGCAAGTCATTCGGTGGTCGGACGACGCTGGGGCGGCGCTGCACTAGCGTCGCAGTGATGAGTGTGCTGAAACCGATAGCGCGTTGGCAGGAACAGCGGGCGACCCCGGAGGAGCGATCGTGGGTGCGGCCGGGTCCCACGCATGCCCAGCAACGAGTCGATCTGCTACTGGCGCTGTGGTTTCTGGGAATCGGCGCCTTCAGCGCGGTATTGATCAACAGTCTCGCTGTCGTGTTCGGCCCGCTACCGGACTGGCACGAACAAGCGCTGTGGATTGTGGTCCTTTCGCTACCGCTGGCCTGGCGTCGCAGATTTCCGATCATCGTCACGCTGGTGATTTCCGCTGCTTTCATCGTGAGCGTGTTGACCGCTTTTCCGGACAACACCTTTGCCTCTGCGTCGGTGTTCTGGGCGATCTACACCTTGGGCGCCTGGGGGCAGAATCGCCGCCTGGCCCTCTGGACCCGGATCGCCGTGGTGTGCGCCATGTTCGGGTTGCTGTTCTATTCATTGATCACCTACAACAACAGCTCCCGCGCCGCTGATAGTTTCGCCGGTGCAACCGGCTTACTGGACCCAATGCTGGCAAATGCGCTGTACGGCATCAGTTTCAATTTGGGCTTTTTCCTGGCCGCGACTTTTTTCGGGACTGCTGCTTGGACCTCGGCGCGTCGAGAACAGAAGTTGTCCGACCAGGCCACGGCGCTGGCCGGGCAAGCCATCGAACTGGGGCAAGCGCAGGAGCAGAACGCCAAAAGAGCATTGGTCAACGAACGGGTACGAATCGCCCGCGAACTCCATGACGTGGTGGCTCATCATGTTTCGGTGATGGGGGTGCAGGCCAGCGCGGCCCGGCGGGTTTTGAAGAAGGATCCGGAGCTGGCCGCCGAGTCACTCACGGCGGTGGAACAGACGGCCCGGTCGGCGATCTCGGAATTACACTCACTGCTGGGAGTACTACGGGAACAGCACATCAACGACCACGAGACCGACGACGCCAGTACCTCGGAATCGGTATTTTTGGCCACCCCGGGGCTGGATCAAATCCCACAACTGGTGGCGCAGGCCGAATCTGCCGGTTTGACCGTTGAGTTCGGCAGCTTCGGAACGCCGGCAACCGTTCCGGTCGGATTGTCCCTCTCGGCCTACCGGGTGGT
>JBBSRY010000275.1:0-4429 GCA_038242595.1 Mycobacteriales bacterium | reverse complement strand
CTGACCGCGCTGACCTTGGCCGGCATCGCAACCTGGGTCGCCATTCGGGCTTCTCAGCCGCTCTGGGCGCTCCTCGCGCCGGCAACCAATTTGGCGATCTGCGCACTACTGGGCAGCGGTATCGGACGGTGGTCGCTCATTTCCGGACTGGGCATTGGTGCGGGTGGGCTGATCTGGGCGTCCTGGCGGACACGTTCGTTGGCCGGCTTCAACGGTGCGGGTCTGGATCTGCGTCGTCCGATCTCGGCGATACTCGTAGTGGTGGCAGCATTGGCGGCCGCCTTCTGGGTCGGACCGCTGGTTTCCGGTGGAGCGCCTCGGCAGGCTCTGCGAGATAATTTCGCCGCTCAGCTGGACCCACAGTCCTATCCGTCGCCACTGGCCGGGTTTCGTTCCTACGTCCGGGATCTCACACAGATGCCGATGTTGACGGTGACGGGTCTGCCAGCGGGCACCCCCATCCGGTTGGCCACCCTTGACGACTATGACGGGGTGGTCTTCCGAGTCTCTGCGGGCACCGGGCCGTTTGACCGAGTGGGCGATGAGATAGGAACGGCAGATGAGACTCCCGGTGTCGATGTGCATTTCAGCATCGACGGCTACTCCGATGTCTGGCTGCCGACCGCCGGTCGGATTTCCGGGATCACTTTCAGTGGGTCGAATGCGTCGCTGCTGACGGAGAATTTCAGATACGCACCGGTTAACACCACCGGCATCGTCACCTCCGGTCTGATCGCCGGTGATGGCTACACCCTCTCGATCCGGGTCCGCACCCCGCCGAGCCCGGACGAACTCTCGACCCAGGGACCCGGCCTGTCCACCGCCGGGATGGCCTCCCGGATACCCGATGCGGTGAAGGCCGCTGCGCAGGAAATCACCGCCGGTGAAACAACGGCCTACGGCAAGATCGAGGCGATCCGTTCGGCACTGGTTGCCGCCGGCGCGCTGAGCCACGGCGATACCGGGGCAGGTGAACAGATCTCACCCTCCGGCCATGGCCTGGACCGGTTGACCCGGTTGCTGGCGCAGCTGCCGATGGTCGGCGACCAAGAGCAATTTGCCCCGACGATGGCACTGATGGCCCAGGCGATCGGACTTCCGGCCAGGGTGGTGATGGGCTTCGAACCTGCCCACATCTACGACGGCACCGGAACACTGGTGGTTTCCGGAGCCGATGTGACGGCGTGGGTTGAGGTCAATTTTACCGAATCCGGCTGGGTCGCCTTCGATCCGAGCCCGGATTCTGCCGAGGTGCCGCCGGAGCCGGAACCTGACCCGGCGTTGACTCCGCGCAAGCAAATTCTGCAGCCACCGCCGCCGCCGGAGGTGCCGGAGCAGGCCAATGCCAGCGACATCAAGGATTCCGGTGCGGACACCGATCCTGAGGACGAGGAAAATCCGGCGACGGACAAGGCCGCCGCGACGAATTTATGGTTCCTGGCCTGGGGGGTGGGCGCCCCGCTGCTACTGATAGCCGGGCCGTTGCTGCTGATTCTTGGTCTCAAGGCGCGCCGGCGGACAGCTCGCCGGACGGCTGCTGATCCGGCGGACCGTGTCACCGGTGCCTGGCGGGAGATACTCGACACCGCAACAGATTTCGGCTGCCCCAGTCCTGCCGAGGCGACTCGCTCCGAGGCTGCGGTGTTACTGGACGCAGAGTTCGGCACCAGCGCGCTGGCACTGGCAAAGCGCGCCGATGCTCATGTCTTCGGCCCGACTCCCGCCGATACCGTTACGGCGACGGCATTCTGGGTCGACGTGAACGGTTTGATGGTGCGGATGCGTTCCTCTCGCACGCCGGGTCGACGCTGGCAGGCGAAGCTGTCGCCGGCCTCATTGCGCGCCAAGGACGACTCCCGTTATCTCGGTGACTCAGATGGTCGGTGATCAGTGATGGCCAGGAAAGGCAAGAAATTCCGCGCGCCGCCGCCGCCGGCCCCGGTGTCGTGGCCGTCTGTGGTGTTCCGGCCGCCGCCGATCGAGCGACCCAAAGCCCGCGCCACCACAGTGGTTACCCTCTACCCCGCGCCACCGCCGGAAGCAGGCCCAGATACTCCTGATCCGGCGCCGACGCCGGTCCGGATCCCGGAAGCCATTGCGTCTGAATTGATCGACCGGATCGAACCCCCGACTCGGCCGCTGCCTCGGCTGATGATCCAGGTGCCCCCGGTGGAACCCTCCCGAAATTGGACGGTGCCGGTGCCGATTCCGGTGATCGAATCACAGACACCGGCGCCACCGGCTCGTCCGTCGGTCGTGCTCGACGATGGACAACGCATCGAGTTCGGTCACCGGGTGTTGATCGGTCGGGCACCGGTCGCGGCCAACGCCGCGGACATCGGGTCGATGATCGCGCTGCCCGACTCAGATCGTTCGGTCTCCAATACCCACCTGCGGGTGGAGGTTTTCCCGGCCGGCCCGTACGTCACCGATGTCGGGTCGGCGACCGGGGTCAAGCTGCGTTTTCCCAACGGGATGGTGATGCCGACCGTGGCCGGCGTCCGGACCCCGGTCGAACCCGGGTGCACGGTGATCTTCGGCCAACGCTGTCTGCAGATCACCGTGCCCGACACGTTCTGATTGCCGGCCAATCAGACTTGCGTTACTTGCGAATCAGACTCGAGGCCCGCGCCACCTCGGTCATTTCCGGGCGCGAGATCGATTTGATCCGCTCTCGGGCTGCGGCCACGCCGGCCGCCCGTTCGAATTCCTCGAGGCGATCCCAACCGTCGAAATCGGTGATGGGCAAGCCCTTTTCGACCAACATGGCGTAGACGGCGTCGCGTTCGCGGTTCGGTGCCTTGGGCAGTTCCTCGGCGTCGGCCAGCAGATTGGCAACAGTTTCGGCGGCATCGGACTTGGTATGTCCGATCAGGCCGACCGGCCCGCGCTTGACCCAACCGGTGGCGTAAACACCGGTCAGAATGTCGCCGTCAACATCCAGCACGCGACCGGCCACATTTGGCAATACATTCTTGCGATCGTCGAACGGAACGTCGGCGATCGGCTCGCTTCGGTATCCGACGCAGCGGTAGACCGCCTGCACCTCCCAGTCGGTGATCAGACCGGTGCCCCTGATGCCCTCGTCGCCGGTGAGTTCCTGACGCTCGGTGCGCAGACCGGTGACGCCGCTGGCCGCATCGCCCAGGATGGCAATCGGGTTTTCCATGAAGTGAATGTGAATCCGGCGATGCGGACCTTCCAACACATCGCGCATGGCCCAATCGGAGAGCACATCGACAACCATCCGCAACGACTTGGACTTGCTCAACGCGGCCTCGGATCCGGCGTCAAATTCCATCCCCTCCGGGTGCACGATGACCTGGACATTGGGCGAGTGGTCCAATTCGCGCAGTTCCACCGGGGTGAACTGGGCTTGGGCCGGGCCGCGTCGGGCGAACATATGAACATCGGTGACGGCCGAGTTGGACAGCACCTGATGCACGTGCGGTGGGATTTCGGTGTGCAGCAGTTCATCGCCGGTACGGGCCAACACTCGGGCCACATCAAGACCGACATTGCCGACACCCAGGACAGCAACACTGGTGGCGCCGGTCAGGTCCCAGGTCTGCTCGCGGTCCGGGTGCGAGTCGTAGAACGCCACGAAATCGGCGCCACCGTAGGAGCGGGCCAGATCGATGCCGGGGATGTCCATGGCGCGGTCGCGTTCGGCGCCGGTGGCAAAGATGATGGCATCGTAATATTCGCGCAGTTCTTCGATCTTGACGTCGACGCCGACGCTGACATTGCCGGTGAAGTGGATCCGCGGATTCTCCATCACCCGGTGCAGGGCGACGATGATCTGCTTGATCCGAGGGTGATCCGGGGCCACGCCATAGCGAATCAGGCCGTACGGCGTGGGCAGACGATCGTAGATATCAACCGTCACATCCGGATCATTCTTGGTCAGAATGTCGGAGGCATAAATTCCAGCCGGACCGGCGCCAACAACGGCGACTCGTAGCGGCAACGTCATAAGAGAGCTCCAAACAGCTTGCGGGCAACCACTCCAGGTTACAGGCAGAAGTTAGGTCACCCTGATCTCCAGTGACACGACTCACCGTGCTGCCGGCCCGCGGACTTTCGGGCCCGGGTCAGGCCCGAAGCGCGATCTGCAGGTCCTCCAGCAGATCGTGCACATCCTCCAGACCCACCGAAAGTCGCACCACACCATCGGTGATCCCGACCGCGGCTCGACCTTCGGCGCCCATCCGGCGATGGGTGGTGGTGGCCGGATGCGTGACCAGCGACTTCGAGTCACCCAGGTTGTTGGAGATATCGATGACCTCCAATGCGTCCAGGAACTTGAATGCCCGGTCTTTACCCCCACCCGCCGCCGCGCTGAGTTCGAAGGTGATCACACTGCCGCCGGCCTTCATCTGCGCAGTGGCCAGTTCATACTGCGGATGTGATTTCAGGTACGGATACT
>JBBSRY010000274.1:0-4443 GCA_038242595.1 Mycobacteriales bacterium | reverse complement strand
CTATCCCGCGACACGCGGCCGACGTCCCCCAGTTGGCCCTATCTGCCCACGAACATGGATCGATGACTGTCGGTATGGAATGCCCAGGGGGTGCGGCCTCGTGAGCGCACCGACCAAGAGCACCGGCACCGATAAGTCGACATCAAAAACCACCATGAGAAAACCAGCGGTAGCCAAGCGGGCCCGAGCCCAGACCCCCACCGCCGCTCGACGGTGGATGAGCGTCACCAAGGGCAAGCTGACGGACTGGCTCGATCGGCCGATGACCTCACTGCATTTGCTGCTGGCGGTCTTTTTCCTGCTGTTGGCCTTCGGCCTCCTGATGGTGCTGTCATCCTCGTCAGTGAAATCGTTCAAGACAGGCGGGTCTTCGTTCACCGTCTTCAAGGACCAGTTGATTTTCGCCATCGGCGGGATGTTTCTGTTTTACCTGTGTATGCGGATCAAACTGAGCTGGTTGCGGGGAGTATCCACCACCGGGATGCTGGTTGCTCTTGGCCTTCTGCTCGTGGTGCTGGCGATGCCGAAGGTGAACGGCGCCCGAAGTTGGATATTCATCGGCGACAGCGTCAACTTCCAGCCAAGTGAGATGGCGAAATTTGCGCTGGTGATCTGGGGCGCTCATGTGCTTGCCTCCCGTCGATCCAACCTCGGCAGTTGGCGGTATTTGCTGGTTCCGGTCCTTCCCGTCGCGTGTCTGATGGGGGTGCTCATCATGGTCCAACCGGACCTGGGCACCACGGCGGCACTGCTGGTAATTGTGTTGGCGCTGTTCTTCTTCGCCGGGGCCTCGTGGAAATTGTTCGTCCTGATCGTCATCGCCGGCGTCGGTGGCCTGGCAGCGTTGGCGGTGACCGCCAGTTATCGGTTGGCTCGAGTCACATCCTGGATCGAGATGCTCGGTGATCCGCTGGAGAAGGGCGGCTATCAGCTTCAGCAGGGTCTGCTCGGGATGGCCGATGGTGGGTTCTTCGGTGTGGGGTTGGGGCAATCGCGGGCCAAGTGGCAGTACCTCCCGCACGCGGAATCGGATTTCATCTTTGCCATCGTCGGTGAGGAACTGGGCATCCTCGGATCCGGACTGCTTGTTGCACTTTTCCTGACATTGGCCATAGTTGGCCTGCGGATCGCTCGTCGCAATGTCGATCCGTTCGTGAAGTTGGTGTCTGCCACTTCGACCGCGTGGTTGGTCGGCCAGGCCGCCATCAATATTTTCTACGTGATCGGATTGATCCCGGTTACCGGGCTTCCACTGCCGATGATCTCCGCCGGTGGTACCTCGCTCATCATCACGATGGCCATCTTCGGTTTGCTGGCCAATTTCGCCCGCCGGGAGCCCAAAGCGATGGCAGTGCTGCAGGAGAAGGGTCCGGGGCGGTTGTCCAGGATGCTGGGTTTTGGGGTGCCGAACAGCGCCAGCCAAGAGGCCAGGGAACTGGCCGGCAAGGTGGAGAAGCGAAAGAACAAGGAATGGGCCAGGACGGCAGCCCGCAAGGCTTCGCAGGAGAAGAAGGACGTCAAGGCTGCCGGTCGTCATAAGGCCGACTCTGAGCGCTCGAGTCGCAAGCAGCAGGCCAAAGTAGCCAAATTGGCCGCCCGCGGTCGGGCCCAGGCCGAAAAGCGACGGCGGGAGCAGGCACCGCGTTCGCCACGTCCGGCGCCACAATCTCGTCGGCAAACTCCGGGTGCGTCGCAATCCGGTGGGTCGCAATCCGGTGGGTCACGATCGGCTGGGTCACGATCGGATAGACGTTCGGATCCGCCACGGTCAGATGAACAACGGTCCGGACGCCCGGGCGCTGCCCGTTTCGATGCCCGACCGGGCGAGCGCTCCGGTCGGTCCGCCGCATCCGGCCAGTCCGCCGCATCCGGCCGGCGTCAGCATGATCGGTCGGTACCACCGCGGAATCCGCGACGCGGCGACAGCCCGGAAAACTCGCGAACGAGCCGAACGAGCCGAACGAGCCGAACCGCCAGAGACACCAGCGCACCCAGAGATGAGCGGGATTACTGATGAGGCCGATTTCGGTTCTGATCGCCGGCGGCGGCACAGCCGGCCACATCGAGCCGGCACTGGCCACGGCCGATGCGTTGAAGCGGTTGTATCCCGATATCCGGATCACCGCGCTGGGCACCGCTCGTGGTCTGGAAACCACCCTGATCCCGGCGCGCGGCTACGAACTCGAACTGATCCCAGCTGTTCCGCTGCCGCGTAAGCCGTCAAAAGATCTGCTGGCATTGCCGTTTCGGCTTCGCAAGTCGATCAAGGCCACCAGAGCGATCATCAAAAAATATGATGTTGATGTGGTGATCGGGTTCGGCGGTTACGTCTGCCTGCCGGCTTATTTGGCCGCTCGCAAACGGGTCCCGGTGGTGGTCCACGAGGCCAACGCGCGGGCCGGGCTGGCCAATAAGATCGGTGCCAGGTTTGCCGCCGCCATTGCCGTCGCGGTGCCCGGGTCCGGGTTGGCAGACGCGACGGTCATCGGGATTCCGGTCCGGGAGAACATCTCGTCCCTGGACCGAGCGGCGCTGCGTGCACAGGGTCGGGAATTCTTCGGACTCGACCCGGATGCCCCCACCCTGTTGGTCTATGGCGGCTCGCAGGGGTCGGTTCGGATCAACAATGCGATCAGCGGAGCAGCCGAGGAATTGGCTGCCGCCGGGATCGGCGTTCTGCACTCCTATGGCAAAAAAAACACAGTGGTGGCCCCGACCTTTCCCGGCCCGGCCTACGTGGCGGTGCCGTATCTGGATCGGATGGATCTGGCTTATGCCGCCGCCGACCTCACGCTTGGACGGTCCGGCGCGCTGACGGTGGCCGAACTCGGTGCGGTGGGAATGCCGGCCGTCTATGTGCCGCTGCCGCATGGCAACGGCGAGCAACGACTCAATGCCGGTGAGCAGGTCAGCGCCGGATCGGCGATCATCATCGATGATGCCGAACTCACTGCGGAGTCTGTGGTCAGCCAGGTGATTCCGCTACTGATCGATGAAGCCAAGCGGGCGCGGATGATCGCTGCCGCCGCCACGACTTCCACCGCAAAGGCTGACGAAGTGTTGGCGAAGCTGGCTGTGGATCAGGTACCGACGGGACGACGGGCATGAATGAGACCGGCACCGAGTTCCCCGAAGAACATCCAGAACAATTCCCACACGGCGAGGGTTTCACCCTGGAGCGGGCACACCTGGTCGGAATCGGCGGCGCCGGGATGAGCGCTATCGCCCGGATTCTTCTCGACCGCGGACTGGCCGTCTCCGGATCTGATGCCAAGAGTTCCCATGTGGTCACCGGGCTGACCGCCCGCGGGGTGAAAACCGCCATCGGTCAACGGGCCGAAAATCTGGATCTGCTGCCCGGCGGTCCGACCGCTGTGGTCATTTCCACCGCGATCAACCCGGCCAATCCAGAACTGGTGGCCGCCCGAGAACGCGGCATCCCCATCGCTGGCCGGGCTCTGGCGCTGGCCGCGCTGATGCGGAACTACCGAAGTGTCTGCGTGGCCGGCACCCACGGCAAGACGTCCACCACCTCGATGCTGACGGTCGCGCTGCAGCAGACCGGGGTGGATCCCTCCTTCGCCATCGGCGGTGAACTCAACGAATCCGGGACCGGCGCGCACCACGGGTCGGGCGATATCTTCATCGCCGAAGCCGATGAATCGGACGGGTCATTCTTGGCCTACTCACCGCACGGCGCCATCATCACCAACCTGGAGCCTGACCACCTCGATCATCACGGCAGCGCCCAGGCCTATGCGGCAGTCTTCGATCAGTTTGTGCTTCGGATCAAACCTGGTGGATTTTTGGTTGCCTGCGCCGATGACAGCGGTGTTGCCGATCTTTTGCGGCGGGTCAACAGCGAACCGGTCGGCGCCCCGCGGATCATCACCTATGGCATTGATCCCGGCGCAGATCTGCTGGTCAGTCAGATCGAACCCTTCCGGCATGGCAGTCGGTTTCAGGTGACCTCGGGGGAGCAGCGCTACTCGTTGACCCTGGATGTCCCGGGGGAGCACATGGCGTTGAACGCCACCGCTGCCTTCGCCACCGGCGTCGCGCTCGGACTGGAACCGGAAGCGATCATCGCCGGTCTGGCCCGCTATACCGGTGTCCGTCGTCGTTTCGAGTTCAAGGGCCGGGCGGCCGGTGTCGTGCTCTATGACGATTACGCCCACCATCCGACGGAAGTGCTGGCGCAGCTGAAGGCGGCGCGGTCGGTGGTGCCGCCGGGTGGCCGATTGGTGGTCATCTTTCAGCCACACCTGTACTCCCGCACACTCCTGTTCGCCACCGAATTCGGAGTCGCACTCGGACAGGCCGACCTGGTGATCCAGATGGACGTTTACGGCGCCCGGGAGGAACCCCAACCCGGTGTCAGCGGCCAACTGATCGTCGAGGCGATTCCGGCCGGTGCTGCGACGGTGGTCTACGAACCATCGG
>JBBSRY010000273.1:0-4457 GCA_038242595.1 Mycobacteriales bacterium | reverse complement strand
GGTAGTGGTGGGCTCTTCGACGGCCAATTCGGTGAAACCGAGGCGGCGATAGAAGTGCCCGGCACCCTCGTTGGTTGCCGACATCGCCAGGTGCACGGCCGGGACAGTGGCGGCTGCGAGTGTGCGCAGAAATACTTTCATCAGAGCCCGTCCCATTCCGCTGCCCTGAATTTCAGGCAGTAGATCAATATGCAGATGGGCCGGATAGTCGAGGAGTTCCGGTCGCCTCAAATGTTCGGGATTGGAATGGATGTGCCAGAGCTTTTGCGCTGCTTCGGTGGTCAGGTCAAGTGATATCTCCGCATTTCGCGGGATCCAGACCTGCCGGTACCACTGAGCGAACGCCACGGTGTTCGAGGTGCCCAGGATGTATCCGACGGTCTGGTCGCCGCTATCAACCACAAACGCCAGCTCGGGTTGATACTGCAGGTACGGTTCGGCGTAGATCATCGGGAGCAACCGATCATCGGAGTACAGACCCGTGGCGTCGCGACCGTCGTCACCGGTTTTGAGGCAGATGTCCAAGATGGCTGCCCGATCTTGCGGGCGATACGGCCTGACGGTTGGCATTCCGGCGACTGTACCCGTCAGCCGGAACTGCAGAACCAGTCGAGCTGGCATGCTTGACAGCTATGAGTGCAACCCTGGTGACCAAGGATCTGGGTGCCGGATTCGGCGCCAAAACCCTTTTCACCGCTCTGAACGTGGTCATCGCCCCCGGTGATGTCGTCGGATTGGTCGGCGCGAACGGAGCCGGTAAGTCGACGTTGCTGAAACTTCTGGCCGGACTGGAAACCCCAACGTCCGGGACGGTTTCGTTGGCGCCCGCGGACGCCATCGTCGGCTGGTTGCCGCAGGAGGTCGAAAGACGGCCGGCGGAAAGCATTCTGGCCCATCTGGCCCGACGGACCGGGGTGGCCCTGGCGCAGACCGAGTTGGATCGAGCAACCGATGCTTTTGCCGCTGCTGCCGAACCCAGTAAGTCCGTCGAAGATGTGTACTCCGTCGCCTTCGACCGATGGCTGGCCATCGGCGCCGCCGACCTGGAGGATCGCCTGGGTCAGGCGCTGGCCGATGTCGGTCTGGAACTGGACCCCCGTTCGTTGATGACCACTCTGTCCGGTGGGCAGGCAGCCCGAGTCGGTTTGGCTGCACTGCTGTTGTCCCGCTTCGACATTCTGCTGCTCGATGAGCCAACCAATGATTTGGATCTGGGAGGTCTGGCCCGGTTGGAGCGATTCGTCCAAGAGCAGCGAACCGGCATTGTGCTGGTCTCGCACGACCGAGAGTTTCTGGCGCGCTGCGTGAATACCGTGGTTGAACTGGATCTCGCGCAACAGAAGGTTGGCGTCTACGGCGGTGGTTACGACGCTTATCTGGCCGAACGCGAAATGGTCAAGCAGCATGCACGCGAACAATATGAGGGGTACAGCGACAAGAGGACCGCTCTGCTGAGCCGAGTGCAAACCCAGAAGACGTGGATGGACAAGGGATTGCGGGCGCAAGCAGCCGGCAAGGCACCGGACAACGACAAGATCGGCCGGTCAAAACGTGTTGAGCAGACCGAGAAGCAGGCTGCCAAGGTCAGTCAGACCGAACGACTTCTGGAGCGGATGACCGAGGTCGATGAGCCGCGCAAGGAATGGCAACTCAAACTCGAGATTGCCAAGGCGGCACGATCTGGAACCGTCGTGGCAACCCTGCGCGACGCCGTCGTCCGGCATCCGTCATTCACCCTCGGGCCGATCAATCTGCAGGTCGATGCCGGCGACCGAATCGGCATTACCGGACCGAACGGCAGCGGCAAAACCACTTTGCTGGCAGCTCTTCTCGGCCGGCTCACCCTGACCTGCGGGCAGCGCAGCCTGGGCAGCGGGGTCGCCATCGGTGAGGTGGATCAGGCTCGATCATTATTGACCAGCGGGCAGAATCTGTTGGAGGCGTTCGCCGCGCAGATCCCGGATTGGCCGGCCGGTGAGGTCCGGACGCTACTGGCCAAGTTCGGTCTGAAGGCCGAGCATGTGCTTCGCCCGACGGTATTGCTCTCCCCCGGCGAACGAACCCGCTCGGTGCTGGCCCTTTTGCAGGCCCGCGGCGTGAATGTGCTGGTGTTGGATGAACCGACCAACCATCTGGATCTGCCGGCCATCGAACAATTGGAAGAGGCGCTGGACAACTACGAGGGCACTTTGCTGCTGGTCACCCATGACCGCCGAATGTTGGAGGCTGTGACACTGAGCCGACGCTGGGAATTGTCCGATGGAAGTCTCACCGAACACTAAGCCCGGTCGGCGTCCGAGACCGGTCGTGCCCCTGGGTCATGACAGGCAGAATGGCCGCCTTCCGGTTTCCCGGCGGCGGCCATTCTTGGTTGCGGGATGACCCCACACTGTAGAGCTACTTGGTGATCGACGACTTGGCGCCGGCTACTTTGGATTCACGATCGAACACGGGCACGTCACCGACGATCGGGTTGGTCCGGCGCGACGGCGCCATGTACTTGGTGACCAGGTTGACGAAGGTGGCCAACCGGTTGCGGTTGCCGAGCAGGGTGGCGATGTGGACGTAAAGCCAGACCAACCAGGCCAGTGTTCCGGTGAGCTGAATGGATTTGCCGAACGGCAGCGCGATGTCGGCAATAGCCGCACGACGACCAACCGTGGCCATCGTCCCCTTGTCCCGGTACTTGAAGACAGTGGTCTGCCGACCGGTGATCAGGGCGGCAATATTCTTACCGGCCTGGACACCTTGCTGAAGTGCCGGCTGCGCCAACTGCGGCAGGGCATCGGGGGTGATCGCAATATCGCCGACGGCGAAGATGTTCGAGTGGCCGCTGACTCGAAGATCAGCATCGACGGTGATCCGGCCGCCGCGCCCCTGTGGAAGGCCCCAGTTGGCAACGGACTTGGGAGCTGTCACGCCGGTGGCCCAGACAACTACCTTGGCCGGTAGGAATTCGCCGTCCCCCAGGGTGACACCATCCGCGCTGACCTCCTTGACCGAGGTCTCCAGGCGCAGTTCGACGCCACGCTCACGCAGCTCCTTCTCGGCATAGTCGCGCAGGTTCTCCTTGAAGGGTGGCAGCACTGTTTTGCCCATCTCGACCAACACGATGTGCGTACGTCGCGGATCAAGCTCCGGGTACACCACGGCCATCGCGTCATTACGCATCTCGGCCAGCGCACCAGCGGTTTCCACGCCGGTTGCGCCTGCACCCACCACGACCATGGTGAGCTCGGGTGCGTTGCGGCCGTCATTGGATGCAGCAGCATGTTCGAGTTGGGTGAAGATTCGATCGCGCAGGGTCAGCGCCTGGGCGCGGGAGTAAATCGCCAACGTGTGCTCCTCGGCACCAGGGGTCCCGAAGTAGTTGGTCGTGACACCGGTTCCGACGATCAGGTAGTCGTAGTCCAAGTCGCCGCCATCGGTGAAGGAGACGATTTGATTCACCGAATCGATGGTCTCGACCTCGCCGTGACGGAAAGACAAATTCATCTGCCCCATCCGCGCCGCGCGCAGGAAAAAGGTGACATCGCCGGCATTGAGCCCGGCAGTGGCAACTTGGTACAGCAGTGGCTGGAAGGTGTTGTATGTCCGCTGGTCGACCAACGTGACGTCGACATCAGCCTTGCGAAGGGCCTTCGCTGCCCCGAGGCCGGCGAAACCGCCTCCGAGGATGACGACGTGGGGACGGCGACGGGCCGATGCGACCGGGCGGGCGGGCGTAGTTTCAGCACTCATAACTTTTTGAGCTTCCTCGCGGTGAGCGGAGATGTACAGCGTGGACATACACAAACTATGACTTGATGGTCCGCTGAAGGACACCAAAAAGCGATAAAAACGATCAAAAACCAAACTTTGTGAAGAGATTCACAAGCTGCTGGCGACCGACGTGACCGGGGTCACTGAATCGGTACCGAAGCGGGTTGAGTAAACCCTACAACGACCTTTGCACTCGAGCGGCCAGGGTCGGCAACTTGACCCGGCCCGGGCGACTGCCGGCGAAACTCAACCGCTTTTTTTACTTGCAAACGCCGCTTCTGTATCACTGCTTGTATTCCCCCCTTCATCGGGGAAGAAACACCTCGAGTAGTTGATCACCGGGCCACCCGCCCGGCCGATGATGGTTCCGATTGTTATTCCGACCCTGAAGGTGCGCTCGGTCAATGGCTGAAAGTCAGCTCCCCGGCCGAGTCATGGCGTCGATGTGACAAGTCGATGTGACAATGGGCGCAATTCAATGAACCTTCAATGAACGGGGGCAGTGGAGACCGGCGTCGTCTTGCGAACGAACTGCCAGGCGGCAACGGCAAGGCAACCAATCATCACGTGATCGAGCACAGCGGCGACGGTCTGCCACCACACCCAGGAAAGTTGCGGACCGCGACCAGCGGTATCCAAGCCGACAGCGGCCAGGATCAGCAGAATTGAGGCGGTCGCGATCAGCATGAGCAGGG
>JBBSRY010000272.1:0-4482 GCA_038242595.1 Mycobacteriales bacterium | reverse complement strand
TCGTCGAGTCCTTCCTCTGAGCCGGTGTGGTCGGGCAATACCCCGCCCTTGGGGTCATTAAACGTTGTGTGTGCCGATCCTGCCCGTCGGGTGGATTCAACCCCGGAGCATCAAGGCCGAGTCGAAAGGCCTCAATTGATCAGGTTCGGCGCAGCACCAGAGTGCAGTACGAACCGGCGCCGTTGATGGAGATCTGGGGCCCACCAGGAACAGTCGGCGGACCGGCCTTGTCCTTGAGAGATGACCACGTGCCGGAGCCGTATCCATCGGTGCGCAGGACAACGTCGTTGCCGACCTTCAGTTTTACGGTGCTCCAGGTCGTGAGGATATCGATCACACAGTGTGCGGGGATGCGGGCCTCCCGTAGATCAAGATCGGCCGTGCCTGCCGAGCCGGTGATGAGCAGCCGGGCCGGGACGTCCCAGAGCCCATTGCGTCTCACCGTTATCCAGCTGATCTCGAAACTGTCAGTTCCGCCGGCGGTGGAGAGCTCTGCGCTCGGGGGAAACATCCGGGCGGCCGTCGGTAGGTCGGCCAGCGCAGCGAACAGATCGGCGCGAGTCTTCGCCGCGAGTACCACCTGGGATCGTTCGTCGAACTCCTTCAGGTCCAGGTAGCCGCCGCCGACCGCTTCGTTGAGCAGTTCTACTGCGAGGTTGCGCTCATGATTACCGATTCGCAACGACGCTGGATCCCCTGGTTCGCTCACCCGTGGGATGTTACCGGGTGCGCTATCAACCTGGATTCGACGCCGGTCATGACTTCGTGGACTCGCCGCTGACGGTGAGCCTTGACCGGGTGAGTGCGGCCTTTGCTATGGCGAAGGGCGGGGGAGTGGCGCGTGCCGGTTCACGTCCTTGTACAGCAGGTAACGGAATCTGCCGGGGCCGCTGGCGTAGCAGGCTTGCGGGCAGAATGCGCGTAACCAGAGGAAATCGCCTTCCTGCACTTCGACCCAGTCCTTGTTGAGCAAGTACATGGCTTTGCCTTGGAGAATGTAGATCCCGTGCTCCATTACGTGCGTCTCCGGGAACGGGATGACCCCGCCTGGTTCGAAGTTCACGATATTGACGTGCATGTCGTGGCCGATGTCGGTGGGGTCGACGAATCGTTGGGTGGCCCAGACACCGTTGGTGCCAGGCATGGCGACAGCCTCCACCTCTGTTTCGTTGGTGACGAAAGCTGCGGGGGATCTGATGCCGTCAACAATTTGGTAAGCCTTGCGGATCCAGTGGAAACGGGCGGGCTCGGCGCCGACGCAGCGGATTTGCCAATCAGTTCCCGGCGGCAGAAAAGCATAGCCACCGGGGCCCATTTCGTGAACGGTGCCGTCCAGGGTGAGGGTGAGGTGTCCCTCCATCAGAAAGACCACCCCTTCGGCACCCCGGTCCAGTTCGGGACGATCGCTACCACCACCGGGTTGCACCTCGACGATGTATTGGGAGAAGGTCTCGGCGAATCCGGAGAGCGGTCGGGCGATGATCCACAGCCGGGTGTGGTTCCAGAACGGCAGCAGGCTGGTCACGATATCGCGCATGGTGCCGCGCGGTAGGACCGCGTACGCCTGGGTGAACACGGCCCGGTTCGTGGTGAGTTCGGTCTGCCCGGGCAGTCCGCCATGGGGGGCGTAATAGGCGTTTGTCATGTTGATCTTTCCCTCCGCAAACCCTTGTCATGTTGATCTTTCCCTCCGCAAACCCGTGGTGGCCCGCGGCCGGCTAGATGATGCCCTGGGCGAGCATGGCGTCGGCGACGCGGGTGAAGCCGGCAATGTTGGCTCCGATGACGTAGCTCCCGGGTGCCCCGTACTCATCGGCTGTTTCCAGGCAACGATCGTGGATGCTGCGCATGATGTTGGCCAGGCGGTGTTCGGTGTCTTCGAATGACCACGAGTCGCGGGAGGCGTTTTGTTGCATCTCCAGCGCGCTGGTGGCCACACCACCGGCATTGGCTGCCTTGCCCGGCGCGAAGGTCACATCAGTTTCGGCAAATGCCCTGATGGCCTCGGGTGTGCAGGGCATGTTGGCCCCTTCGGCGACGATCGTGCAACCGTTCGTGATCAAGGTGCGGGCATCAGCGCCGTTGAGTTCGTTCTGGGTGGCGCAGGGGAGGGCGATATCGCAGGCCACGTCCCACACCGAACCGCCGGCAACATAATGCGCTGCACCGGCGCGTTGTTCCACGTACTCGCTGATCCGCCCGCGCTTGGCCATCTTGACCTCCTTGAGAAGGTCGAGATCAATGCCCTTTTCATCCACGACATAACCGGTGGAGTCGGAGCACGCAATGACCTTTCCCCCGAGTTGGTGAACCTTCTCGATGGCATAGATCGCGACATTTCCCGAACCCGAGATGACGGCACGTTTTCCGTCGAAGGAGTCGCCGCGACTCTTCAAGATCTCGTCGGTGAAGAATGTAACGCCGTAACCGGTGGCCTCGGTGCGGACCTGAGAGCCACCCCAGGTCAGACCCTTGCCGGTAAGAACGCCGGACTCATAACGGTTGGTGATGCGCTTGTACTGCCCGAAAAGGTAACCGATCTCGCGTCCACCGACTCCGATGTCGCCGGCCGGCACATCGGTGTACTCCCCGATATGCCGGTACAACTCGGTCATGAAGGCCTGGCAGAACCGCATGACTTCGGCGTCGGAACGACCCTTGGGGTCGAAATCCGAGCCGCCCTTTCCGCCGCCGATCGGCATTCCGGTCAGCGAATTCTTGAAGATCTGCTCGAATCCCAGGAATTTGACGATTCCCAGGTACACCGAAGGATGGAAGCGAAGGCCACCTTTGAAGGGACCGAGCGCTGAGTTGAACTCAACCCGGAACCCACGGTTGAGCTGAATGGCGCCACTGTCGTCGACCCACGGCACCCGGAAGATGATCTGTCGCTCTGGTTCGCAAAGTCGGCGGATGACTGCCGCATCGGTGTAATTCGGATGTTTGACAACGACCGGACCCAGGCTGTCCAGAATTTCCCGGACTGCCTGGTGAAATTCGGCCTCACCCGGGTTGCGGCGCAGTACCTCGTCATAAATATCGTGAAGCTTCTCATCCATCCGAGGCACGCACGCACTCCCTGTTGTCTGTGGCAGTTAAAAAAGATTCTGGACCGGTCGTCAGCATCGTAGTTGGCGGCCGGCTCCGCTTTTGTCCCCAATAGGGTCCCACAGCAGCCAGCGGCTGAGGGCGACCGCGACTGTGAGCTGCCCCGCGGCCAGCGTATTGCCCAGCGAGGTCTGGAGCGTGGCCGGAGGTGCAAGTCCGCCGCCGGCCAATTCGATCACCTGTGTTCGAAGTTTGGGCCGATGCAGCCGATTGGTCTACGGGTCGTGAAGTGCTTTTCGTTCAATCGCTGTGCTCAGGTGTGCGCGATCACCAGCAATCCGCTGGCCCACTTCTCCGCTGCGGTTAAGCAGCGTTGGAAGGTCAAAGCGTCCATTGGACCGAAGGTTTCGTCGAGGATGAGCAGGTCGGGGCGACGGAGCAGTGCCCGAGCTAGACGAATCCGGGCCGATTCGCCAGCCGATAGTCGCCAGCCGCCGTCGCCGATGGACTGCAGGATGCCGGCCGGCATCCTGCTCACCAGCTCTGATAGTCCGAGGTCGTCCAACACTTCCAGGGCGTCGTTGATATCGCTGTTCTCGGGCGGCCATGATCGGCCCAGGAGGATGTTGAACATCAGCGAGCCGTGGAAGAGGTGGTCGTCACCGGCCTGCGGTACTCGAGCTATCACACATCGCACGTCGTGCTCAATGGTTCCGGCGGCCGGTACCCGGCGGCCGTCGAGCATTTCGACCAGGGTCGTCTTGCCCGATCCGGACGGTCCGGTGAGAAGTAACCGGGCGCCGCGTTTCACGGTCAGATCGAGTGGTCCGACAACCGGTGCGCCTGGTTCGTATTCCCCGACTATGCCGGCAGCCCGGATCAGGGCCGGTCCGTCTGCGTCGAGGTCCACCATGGCCGGCACTGGCCGGGTGGCTAGTTTCATCGCCGCTAAACCGGCGATCTGTTCTCGGGCGACCTGGACGCCGGCCAGATCGGTGACCACCCGGCCTAGCCGCAGCAGACCGGTCCCGGTCAATAGGGCTGAGCCCACAGCGAGGGCGGCACTTGAGGCGCCGGAACGGCTGCGGAGTTGCAGGGCCAGGAGGACAAGAGATGTTCCAATGAGAAGCATGACGGCGATGACGATCACGGTCGCCGCATCGAGGCGTCGGCCATCGCGCCGATAAATACCGGTGACCTCGTCCAAGTGCGACCGATAGGCCTTTGTGTTTTCCTGCAGTGCGACGGTGCGCTGCCCGATCAACCGCTCGAGAAGATCGGCGGTGATCTGTTCGCGCTGGGTGGTCCATTTTCGTCGGGTGGCCAGAAGCACGCGCCACCCGACGGCGAGTAAAACCACCCCGACCAACACGATGGCAACCCTGACGGATCCATCTGGGGCTCGTGCGCCGACAGTCAGCCCGACCACCACTT
>JBBSRY010000271.1:0-4486 GCA_038242595.1 Mycobacteriales bacterium | reverse complement strand
ACATTCCTGGCCGTTCTGATCGCCGGCGGTACCTGGACAGCGGCGGCCGGTGGCAGCCAGATTCAATGGAAACCGGAACCGGCAACATCATCGGAGCCGCTAGCGGCGGGGTCTGACGAGGATGCGGCGGACCCGGAAGCGATAGCGGACGATGAGCTGGCCAAATCGGCGGAAACTGCCTCGGGATTGACTGATACTGATGACGAGGCGGCGGATCCTGCCGAGGTAGCTGTCGAGATAGCGGATGACGTCGATGACGACAAGGTCGTAGAGGTCGTGACCGAAGCCGAGGTCACAGGCGGATCTGAGGTCACGGCAGAATCCGAGGTCGTAGCAGAAGCCGAGGTCACAGCCGAAGAACCCAGTGCTGAACCCGAAGCGGTTGCCGAGGTTGAAGCGGTGGATGAGCTTGAAGCGGTGGATGAGCCTGACGCGGTTGACGAGTCCGAAATCATCGCCGAACCCACCGAAATGATGGTGGAGCCAGCGAAGATCACCGTTGTGCCAGCGAAAACGACAGTGGAACCAGAGAACGCCGTGTCATTGATCAAACCGACGCAGACCGAGGAACCACCGGCCGCAACCCCTGGAATCGCCAAACCGGGCTCGGCTGACTAACCTGAACCGGGCACAACTCATGGTCAACTGAACTGCTTCACGACTGTCCACACTTCCGCCAGCCTGCTGCCCGCTGCCGCACAAAGGTTCGCCTCCCGCATGATCGTCGCTCGTTCGGATGTCCCCTTCCCAGCTCGTAGTGCCGCGCCCGCGAATTCGGTGATTCTCGCGTGAGGAAAAATGCCCTCTGTATTTCCGAAGTGGTGATCCCGGCACCGGAACGACCGGCCAGAATTGTGGTTCTCGCCTCTGGCAGCGGAACCCTGTTACAGGCGCTGTTGGACGATCTGGACCGTGGTGCAGCGAAATATGAGATCGTGGCAGTCGGCGCCGATCGGTCGGCGTGCCCGGCGTTGGACCGCGCTACCAAGGCCGAGATCCCCACCTTTTCTGTGCTGGTGCAGGACTTTGACGAACGATCGGCATGGGACGACGCTTTGGCCGATCGATGCGCCGCCTTCGAACCGGACCTGGTGGTGTCGGCCGGGTTCATGAAGTTGGTTGGCGATCGGTTCCTGGCCCGTTTCGCCCATCGGATGATCAATACGCACCCGTCACTCCTTCCGTCCTTTCCGGGCATGTATGCCCCGCGCGATGCGCTGAATTACGGCGCGAAGGTCACCGGCTGCACGGTATTCGTCGTCGACGGTGGAATCGATGCCGGACCGATGGTGGCTCAGCAGGCGGTGCCGGTGTTCGATGCGGACACCGTCCAGACCTTGCACGAAAGAATCAAAGTGGCCGAGCGGTCACTGTTGGTGGAGGTCGTCGCCGCGATGACCTCCCGCGGCTGGCGAATCCGTGAACGAAAGGTGAGTTTCCCATGACCCTGCAGGATGACTCGGCAGAGCTGAGTCCAAGTCTGGAAACGGATGCAGCGGTGCGACTCCCGGTACGTCGTGCGTTGATCTCGGTTTCGGACAAGACCGGTCTGATCGACCTGGCCCGCGGCTTGGCCGACGCAGGGGTGGCCCTGGTATCGACGGGAAATTCGGCCAAATCCATTGCTGAGGCCGGCATCGCCGTCTCGACGGTGGAAAGTGTGACCGGTTTCCCGGAGACCCTGGAAGGTCGGGTCAAAACATTGCACCCGTCGATTCATGCCGGCATTCTGGCCGACCGCCGCAAACCAGATCACGTAACGCAACTGGCCGAGTTGGGGATCGAGGCCTTCGATCTGGTGGTGGTGAATCTGTACCCCTTTGCCCAGACGGTGGCGTCCGGTGCTGCGCCAGACGAGGTTGTCGAGCAGATTGATATCGGTGGCCCCTCGATGGTCCGCGCGGCGGCGAAGAATCATCCCAGCGTCGCGATCGTGGTGGATCCGGCGTCTTACCCGGCCGTTGTTGCTGCTGTCACTGCGGGCGGTTTCACGCTGCCGCAGCGGAAAGCGTTGGCCGCAGAGGCTTTTCGACACACCGCCGGCTACGACGTCCATGTTGCCTCCTGGCTCGGTAGTGTCGTGACCTCCGATGCGGAGAACGGCTTCCCGGGCTGGGTGGGGGCAACCCACCACCGCCAGGCGGTGTTGCGCTACGGCGAGAACCCGCATCAGCGGGCAGCCCTGTACACCGATGGCGTTGGTGATGCGGGTCTGGCCCAGGCCGTGCAACTGCACGGAAAAGAAATGTCCTACAACAACTATGTGGATTCCGATGCAGCTTGGCGGGCAGCGCATGATCACCAGGGCCCGACGGTGGCGATCATCAAGCACGCCAATCCCTGCGGTATCGCCACCGGCGCCGATGTCGCGCTGGCGCATCGTAAAGCCCATGCGGGCGACCCGGTCTCGGCCTTTGGTGGAGTAATCGCGGTGAATGCACCGGTCACCGCAGAACTTGCTGAACAAGTCGCGGAGGTATTCACCGAGGTACTGTTGGCGCCGTCTTTTGATGAAGACGCATTACCGATTTTGATGCGCAAGAAGAACATTCGGCTACTGCAGGTACCGGGGCTACCCAAGCGTGGGGTCGAGACCAGAGCGATCAGCGGCGGCCTGTTGATGCAGTCGGTCGATCTGGTGGACGCCCCGGGGGACGACCCGACGTCCTGGACGTTGGCCGCCGGGCAGCCGGCAACCCCAGAGGTCTTGGCGGATCTGGAGTTTGCCTGGCGAGCCTGTCGCGCGGTCAAATCCAATGCCATCCTGCTCGCCGCTGACGGCGCCAGTGTCGGGGTGGGAATGGGTCAGGTTAATCGTGTTGACTCGGCGAAATTAGCGGTGCAGCGGGCCGGTGACCGCGCCGCTGGTTCGGTGGCCGCCTCCGACGCGTTCTTCCCGTTTGCTGATGGCCTGCAGATCCTGTTGGAGGCCGGCGTGAAAGCTGTCGTCCAGCCAGGGGGTTCAGTGCGCGACGATGAGGTGATCGAAGCTGCCCAAGCGGCCGGCGTCACTCTTTATTTGACCGGTACCAGGCACTTCTTCCACTGATTCGACGGCGAATCGCGCGCACACCAGGAATTTGCTCGGTACATGGCAGGATTGTTCAGCAGGAGGATTCAACTGTGACTGCAACTTTGTTGGACGGTAAGGCACTGCGCGAGATCATTTTCGCGGATCTGCGCAAGCGCACGGCGCGTCTGACGGCGGCCGGGCACACCCCCGGCATCGCCACCGTCATCGTCGGTGATGATCCCGGCTCGGCGGCCTACGTCCGTGGTAAGCATCAAGATTCTGCGGCCATCGGGGTTCATTCAATTCGATATGACCTACCGGCCGACCTGAGTCAGGAAGCCCTTCTGGAAGTGATCGCCGAGCTGAATGCTGACGCAAGGTGCGATGGGTACATCCTGCAACTGCCGCTGCCAAAACATTTGGAAGCAGGCCCGGTACTGGAGGCCATCGATCCGGAGAAGGACGCCGACGGCCTACACCCGGTGAGCCTTGGTCGTCTGGTGCTGGGGGAGCCGGGCCCGCTGCCCTGTACCCCGGCCGGCATCGTGGCGTTGCTACGGCACTATCAGGTACAGATCGATGGGGCGCATGCGGTGATCATCGGCCGCGGTGTGACTGTCGGTCGACCGCTGGGCCTGTTGCTGACGCGTCGGTCGGAGAACGCCACCGTCACGTTGTGCCACACCGGCACGAAAGATGTTGCGGCCGAAATTGCCAGAGCCGATATCGTCGTTGCTGCCGCCGGCGTTCCCGGACTGGTCACCGCAGACATGGTCAAGCCTGGAGCTGCCGTGCTGGATGTGGGGATCACCAGAACACCGTCCGGTTTGGTGGGTGATGTGCACCCGGATGTTGCCCGGGTGGCCGGTTTCCTGGCACCGATGCCAGGTGGAGTCGGTCCGATGACCAGAGCCATGCTGCAGACCAACGTCGTGATTGCGGCCGAGAAGCGTTATCTACCAGAGGGCACGGCGAGCACCTGGTGAGTGGCGAGATACCCGAGCCGAACAGGGGAGCCAAGAGTAGGGGGTCCCGGTCCGCCGGCACCGACCCTGTCAGCGAGGAGAACCTGTCGCGGGAGTTTTGGGATTCAGCCGCTCGCCAGGACGCGATGTGGCACATAGCAACCGGTGCTGCAACTGATCGGGATGTCTTCTTTACCTCCGGTCGGCAAGAGGTGGACTATTTCCTCACCATGGCAGCGATAACTCCTGACCCAGGTCGGACCTTGCTCGAGATCGGTTGTGGCACCGGACGTATGACATCGCGCTTGGCCGAATGCTTTGGCCGGGTTATCGCCCTGGATGTTTCAGTGGAAATGCTTGATCGGGCCCGAGTCAATCTTTCCGGTCACCGCAACGTGGAGTTCTTACTGGGCAACGGGTCCGATCTGGCTGGTGTTGCTGACAGCAGCGTGGATGTGGTGTTCTCCTACATCGTCATGCAGCATGTGCCCACAGTCGAAGGCCAGTT
>JBBSRY010000270.1:0-4487 GCA_038242595.1 Mycobacteriales bacterium | reverse complement strand
TGTGCGATCCGCGACGACCTCGGTGCATTCCAGAACGAAACCGTTCAGGTTCTTGCCGTTTCGGTTGACACCAAGTACTCGTTGAAGGTCTACGCAGACGCCCAGGGTTACAAGTTCCCGTTGCTCAGCGACTTCTGGCCGCACGGCGCGGTTGCAAGGGAATATGGCGTCTTCCTGGAAGAGCGCGGGATGGCCGTTCGCGGCACCTTCCTGGTGGACCAAGACGGCGTCATTCAGTTCGCCGAGGTCAACGGACCGGGGGAGCCACGTGACCAGGCTGCCTGGAAGCGTGCGGTGGACGCACTGAGTTCGTGAGATAATTTTTGTCGGACGTTCGCCTGGCGAGCGTCCGGACGGGCGTGTAGCTCAGCGGAAGAGCATCTCGTTTACACCGAGACGGTCGGGGGTTCGATCCCCTCCGCGCCCACCATGTGTGACCTGCGAGGCAGGTGAGGCCTTACTGCGCCGGACTTGGGCCCGCCCCGTTCTCTTCGAGGTTGAAAAACGTGACTCTGCCCTTACCGGACTTTTTGGATCTCCCCAACGCCTCATCGAGTTGATGCAATGGCAGCGGGGTTCGACGGGTCGGGCAGGCTCCGACGGAGACCGAGACCGGCAGGCCGTCCCACGGCGGCGCTGGTCGTGCCGCACGGACCGCGTCGATCAGCCGCGTGGCGTCGGCCATACCGCCGGTCCGACCGAGATCTGGTAGGAGCAGCAGAAACTCATCCCCACCCCAGCGGACGATTACCGCCCCGGGGCGGGTGTTCATTCGCAATGCATCTGCAACGGCGCTCAGGACCGCGTCTCCGGCAGCGTGACCGTGGGTGTCATTGACCTACTTCAGATCGTCGACGTCCACCAGCATTGCCACCAGGTCGGTCGGGCGATCATTGCCGCCCAGGAACCGCTCCAGGAAGTGCCGGTTGTGGAGTCCGGTCAGCGCGTCGCGCTCGGCCTGGGCCTGTACTGATTCCATCGCTGCTCGCAACCGATTTGACCTCTGGTAACTGGCATCCAACGAAGTCAGGACGTGGTCGATGGCAACGCCCAGACCGGCCTCGGCCACCGACACCGGGTGCGATACAGACTCCTGGATGATTCCTGCGACGGTCGATCGGACGGCATCGGAAAGGTCGGCTGACAGTGCCTCCACCTTCTGCTGGGCGTCGGCCAACGCCGGCAGGCGCTGGAAGGTCCAGCGTGCTTCAAACAAGCGCGCTGCTTCCAGGCTCATTTCGCCGGGAGCCAGGTCGCGAACATCTGTGGCCACCAGGGAGCTGGCGTAGGCACCCTTGATGGCGATGAGCACCCATTCTCTGCTCCGCGGGTCATCCTCGGCGAAGGCAACGGCGTGAACGCCGGGCGGCAGGCCTTGTGTCGAACCGGCGAAGCCCACGATGACGCAAGTGCCTGCCGCAGCCATCGCCGCGTATCGAGCTACCTCAACGTCGAAATATTCCCGTCGCTGAAACAACCCCAACACCAGGGCAGGCGACGATATCGGCTGCTCGGCGATGTCGAAAGCCCTTTCCATGGCGTGGCTCAACGTCACCAAGGTTCTCTTCGTGGCAAAGGCCGTCGGCCCAACGGTCATGCCCTCCGTCACTCCCACCTCGATCACCGCCTGTCTTTGAGGTAATTGGAGATACTCCTGCGCCAGGACCGGAGTCCATTTTGCTCTCGGTTCAGATCACATCGGACATCGCATGCGTCGGACCTCCCGTGCAGACTAGCTGGCAGCGGTGGGAACGGCAGCGATAGACCCGATCGGGAGTTTCTACCCCATGTCCAGTTCGGCTCGCTCGAAGAGCAGAAGGCTTGCCTGACCAGACCCAGGGAAGGCCGTTTGCTAAATACACACCAAGCGAGCGCGGCAGGTGCAGTCGGTGAGGCACCGCACAAGCCAACCCGTACGGTCAGTGGATGGGAACTTTTGAACCAGCCGAACGTTGCTGGAAAAATGTCGACGGCCAACTTCGCACTTCGGTGCATGCGCGCAGCGGTGAGGCACTCAAAGCCCTTGACGTGGACGGGCGCCCCACGGTTCGCCTGGAGTGGTACCGCGCCGAACTCTGGTTGGTCGATTCCGACGACCTACTCGTCAATGCCGACGCCAAGGGGCTGATGGTCCAGGGCATCTATGGCTTTGACGCCCGCGGCCTGAATGAGACGGCCGCCGAGCTCGGAGATTTTGCCCCTGGCACGCAGATACAGCTGGTACGCGAACCGGAAAATGCCAAGGACCATGACGCGATCGGCATCCGGACCGACGACACCGCGCAGATCGCCGGTTATGTGGGCAAACTGGTCGCTACCGGGTTGGCCCGGGCGATGGATGACGGTGTGGAATTGGTGACGTTGTGCCTCCGCGGTACGCCGGCCGGCGAGAGCACCAGCCGAATAACAGTTTTGGTGGCTGAACCTGCCCTGATGGCCTTTCTCAGTCGCAACCTCTGAAGCTCGTCATTGACCGATCAGTTACAGCATGTGGTTGGCATAGATTGCAAGGATGGCATCACATACCTCACCATCGCTCACCCTTGCCGTCTCCCGGCGGCGGTTTCTTGTTGGTGCCGTGATTCTCGCTGTGACCACGGGCTGCGCGTCACGTGCCGGATCCCGTGTGGTCGGCCCTGAAACCATGCCGTCAGGTCCGGTCGATGATGCGCCATCAGATTCGGTCAGTGAGACGACTGCATATAAACCGGATGGGCCGACATCGGTTACTGCAGTGACATCGACTGAACTGTTCGAGATTTCCCGCACCGATGAACAGTGGCGCCAACTCCTCACCTCGCAGCAGTACGACGTGCTTCGCTCCGCAGGTACCGAGGCACCTTTCAGCAGCCCACTCAATGATCAACACGGCACCGGCGATTTCACTTGTGCCGGTTGCAATCTGGACCTGTTCGCATCGAGTACCAAGTTTGACAGCGGCACCGGGTGGCCCAGTTTCTGGCAGGTGAATGACGATGCGGTGCTCGAAGAAAAGGACAGCAGTGTTGGAATGGTCCGCATCGAAGTGTTGTGCCGCCGCTGTGGCGGCCACCTCGGCCATGTTTTCGATGACGGCCCGCCACCAACGGGTCTGCGGTACTGCATGAACGGAGTTGCGCTGGGCTTCCGACCGTCGGCATGACTTAAACCGGTAACAAGAGAATGGGAGTCGGCATGGGGAAATACGATCTTCCAAGATCATCTGCTGGACGGCGTCGACTGGGCATCGTCCTGAGCTTGGTGGTGGGGCTGGCCATTCTGGTCGGCGGCATCGTCGTCAGCCTCACACGCGATGTTGCAGTGCAGTGGGGCGCTTTGGTGTCGATCGTTGGATTTACCGTCATGTTGTTTGCGGCATTTCTATGGGTCCGGTTCTCCAAGTAGGTGCGACCAGCACGCTCAGTACTTGCCGGATCCATCGCCGGGTGAGACTCGGGAATCGGTGACCAGTTCGATGAGGTAGGGCTTGCGGCACGTGGGCGCGGGACCTTCGCCTCTGCTGTGGGTTCGACCGGTGGCGCACCATTATTTAAAGAAGTACGAGAGGCCCTCCTGATGAAACATGCCATGGTGATCTACGAATCCAGTTACGGAATTACGCATATCATTGCAGAAGCAATCGGTGAAGGTTTGCGTGAAACCTGTGCGGTGCAGGTGCTTCCGGCGCGCTGCTGTGCGGCTAACGCCACATCCGATGTCACCACGCGAGAAGGTTGATCACAGATCGCCAGGGGTGGGCCGACCAGAAGGAGACCAGGCTATGACCAATCCGTCCTACCCCAATCCGTCCTACTACGTGCCCAGCAACGCTCCGTTACCGCCACCGAATCAGGTTCAAGGCGCTTTCCTGATTTATCTCGTATCCGCATTGATTTCGTTGGTTGCCATCATTTTGGCTATGACGAGCGATGTGTGGGACGAGGCACTGGCAGCAGCAGGTACCGACATCTCCGGAATCAGCACCGAATCACTGATCAACACGGCCAAGACTCTCACCGTCGTCATCGGAGTCATCCTCTTGAGCCTTTACCTATTTTTCGCCTTCAAGATGCGCGCCGGGCGCAACTGGGCGCGGATTGTCCTGACTGTCCTGTCAGGGCTATCGGTCATCAATTCTTTCAGTGCGTCCGCATCGGTGACCGTCGGCTCGCAGACCTACACCTCTTCCACCTCACAGATCTTCGGATACATCGGATCCGTACTGTCGATCGTGGCCATCGTGTTGATGTATCTGGGCCCGTCCAACCAGTTCTTCGCAGCGATGAAAGGTCGTCGCTGAGGTCAGTCTGGGGGCCGCCCCACACGTGTTCGCGAGATTGGACCGTCAGCGCTCGCAGGGGCTTTGTCCGGGCACTGGGAGAGGGCGCTGTTTTTACTATCGGCTGCGCCCAGATCCCAGGCCCGCAGCACCTCGGGGACGGCTTCGGTGAGGTCGGTAGCAAGCGTGGTGGCATCGGAGATGATAGTGCTCAGTTCTTCTCTGACCT
>JBBSRY010000269.1:0-4489 GCA_038242595.1 Mycobacteriales bacterium | reverse complement strand
GCATCGTCGGTGACGGCGAGCACTGCGGGTACGGAGTCGACAGCGAACACCAGGTCGGCCGCCTCAATGGCGACCACCACGGCCAGCAGTGGGGTACCGATCCGCTTGCCGGCTTCCTTGATGAAGAACTTGCTGCCGTGGTACTCATCGGAGATCGGGATGATCTTGCGCAGCAGCCGAACCGAGAGGCTCTTGCCAGGGTCGACGGTGTCGTCGGCGCCCTTGACCAGCTTCCAGGCGCTCCACATCAGAATGGCGCCGAACACGAAGAGGATGGCGGCGAACTTGCTGACGATAACGACACCGAGCGCCAGGAAGATTCCGCGGAAGATCAGCGCGCCAACAACACCGTAGAACAGAACCCGGTGCTGGTAGGCGCGTGGAACTTGGAAGTAGCCGAAGATCAGGGCGAAGACAAAGAGGTTATCGACTGACAGACTCTTCTCGAGGAGCCAGGCCGTCGTGAAGTCGACTGCGGCATTACCGCCAAGGGTGAACCCTACGACGACGGCGAAGATCAGTGACAGGCCGACCCAGACAGCACTCCAAATGGCGGCTTCTCTGAAGCCGATGATGTGCGCACCGCGATGCGCGAGTAGATCGATGGCCAACATGATGACGATCACGGTGGCGAAGGCAGCCCATGCCCAGACGGGAACATTCACAGTGAACCTCTCTTGATTCGGTTAGGAGCGACGAGTTATCACAAAGTTTTTGAGTAGCTTTACTTTCGCGCTTTACTCAGTTTGCCCGACCGATTCCGGCAGTTCCAGGGCAGAACCGGTGAAAAAGATTCCGCTTCGTTGCCGAGTGTCAGCAACTTGTCTCATGCCAGAGTTCGACTTGAGCGGCTCCACGATCGCGCCGGCGCGCCGAATATCGAAGTCATCGTCCGCACGGGGACCGCAGAATCAGTGGGCTGACGGCCAGTTCAACAGGCGGGCACCGAGCACCGCGGTGTGCAGGGTGAATCGCTGCAGCGGGTCATCCGGATCGTGACCGGTGAGATCTTTGATGCGTTCCAGGCGGTAGGTCACGGCCCGCACCGATAGGTGCATTTCCCGGGCGGCTCGGGCGGCGTTACCGCCGGTACCGAAGTAACTGAGCAGGGTGTCGATCAACGGGACGGCGCCGCCGCGCGCCCCCTCCAACGGGGTGAGTACGGCCGCTACCAACTCGCGAATGGCCACCTCGTCGCGCAGTAGCACCCGGTAGACCAGCAGTTCGGTGGCGTCCAGGACGGTCAGGTCCCGACCGAGTCGAGCGCCCAGGTCCAACGCCTCCCGTGCATCGTCGAAGGAGGATTTGACGCCAGCGGCGCCGGTTGCCCTCCGCCCGACACCGATCTGCCAGGAACCGACATCGGCCAGTCTGGTCAGCTGCACCGGTGCCGAAGCGCCCTGGGAAGGCAGTACGGCGGTGAGGCTGTCGATGATCTCGGTGACCGCCGACTTATCGGGGGCGGCAAACACCACCACCAGTCGGCCATCCTTGGTGGCAACCAGTGCGTCGGCGTCGGCCATGCTTCCGAGCACCACCCGCTCCAGCATCCTGGTCGCGGCGCCTTGATCCGTGAACGGCGTATCGGCGCGGAGCACGGCCACCGCGTGCGGCCCGGCAAGGGTGAGCCCGAAGCCGGCGGCACGTTCGATTAAGCCGGCGACATCGCTGCTGCCGGCCAGCAGGTCATCAATAAATTCTCGACGAGCGGAGATCTCGGCCAGGACCAAATCCCGTCGAGCGAGCTGGTAACCCTCGGCCAAGGCGGCAACGGCGTCGTCGGTGGCCCGCAACATGGCGCGCCCGGCGCGTACGACACCGGACGGATCCTGTTCGGCGCCCATCACCTCCGGTAGATGTTCCCACAACCGCCATGCGGCCGACAAGTACAGGTCAAGCAGTGGGCGTAACGAAACTCCTTGAGCGGCAGCGATTTTGCCGGCCTCTTTGAACTGCAAAATTTCGCTGCGACGAAAGCGAATACATGCCGAGACGGCCGCAACGACCTGCGGTAGGAAGTCACCCAGTAGTGCGACATCTACGCCGCCGGCATCACGTGCTCCGCCGCGGGCCACCGAATTCAACACCCCGGCCGGAATGGTGTCCGACTCGGTCATCAGCTTCTCCTGGGTGGGCTCGATTCCGGCAGTTCCACTTCGACCGGTGACTTCGGAGCTTAGTTCAGCCGGACAACCCGCAAGTCCGATGGAAGCTCAGAAACCCGAAAAACCACAACACAACAAACCACCGGACAGCAGGACCTGTTCGCTATTTGGCACGGCCAGTGGATTCCCGAGCGATCACTGTTGGTCGAAATACGTGATGCTGCGCTCCGGGGTGTTCGCGTCCATCCATGACTGTGATGAGGATTTGCGTTGCGATACAACCCATCTCGTATGCCGGCTGGGCCACAGTGGACAGCGGAACAGAGGCGTGGGCCGCCCACTCCAAACCGTCGTAACCCAGCACTGCAACCTGACCCGGGACTTCAATCCCGGCTGCCAACAATTCGTGCAGGGCGCCAAGTGCCACCAAGTCGTTGGCGGCGAAGATCGCCTGTGGGAGAGGCTTCCCGGATTCGAGCAATTTCTGGATGGCTCGGGAACCGTCTCGCAGGGTGAGTCCCTCGGTAGTGATCACACCGCACCCGTGTCCGGTCCGTTCGGTGACAAGTTCGGTGCAGCCGGCGAATCGCGCCGCGACATGGCTGACCCGGTCCGGATTGCCGACCAGCAAAATGTCGGTGCGCCCGGAGTCGATCAAATGCGCACCTGCAGCCCGACCGCCGGCGACATCATCGATTGACACCGAGGAGATATCGTCGGCGGCTGAGGGCTGTTCAATGGTGACGCAGCTGATCCCACGACGTTGCAGATCTCGTAATCTGGATCGCAAGTCCTGCTGCGGGACTACCAAAATCCCCTGAACTCGTTGCGCCTCAAAGATTTCCAGGCTGTGAAGCTCTCGTTCCGGATTCCTCGCACTGTTACTGAACAACACCGTCCACCCATCAGCGGAGGCAGCGTCCTCGACTCCACGGGAAAGTTCACCGTAGAACGGTATCCACGCATCGAGCAGGACCAGGGCAATGGTGCGGCTGGCGCCGGCGCGTAGGTTACGGGCCGTTTCGTTGCGGACGAATCCGAGTTGATGAACCGCCCGCTCGATCCGTGCCCTGGTGGCCGGAACGACAACGTCCGGACGGTTCAGATAGTTGGACACCGTGGACGCCGACACACCCGCCAGCGCCGCGACATCCTTGACCCCTGGCCTGGGGGACCGGATGGAGAGTGGCGGCGTAGTCATCGGAATCCTCCTCGGCTGTGATCCTTGCGACGATACAACACCACGGGCGGCTATCGGCCCGTCAGATCGCCACAGTCAGCACCCTGAACTGCATCTTGACAGCCGTCTCTGCGGATCCTACGGTGAGGGAAATATTCGTTGTAACGTTGCAACGTGACCCTGCGGGGTTCGAGTGGCGTTGCGCTCGCTCGCGAGGAGTTTCATGTCCAAGTCCCTGATCGGCTGCCATGCGCTGGTATGGACCGGCACCTTCGACAAGGCCGGCATCATCGATTCGGTGGTCCGCACGCACCAGGCAGGCTTCGACCTGATCGAATTTCCACTGATGGATCCGGACACCTTTGACATCGCCGCCGCCCGGCAGGCATTAGCCGATACCGGCCTTGCCGTCTCGGCCAGCCTGGGCCTGCCCGAGGACGAGGACATCAGCAGCGATGATCCGGCCGTGGTTGCCGCTGGGCGCCGTAGGCTGCTCAGCGCGGTTGACGTGGCCGCCGGCATCGGCGCCACCCAACTTTGCGGCGTGATTTACGGATCGATGCGCAAGCACATGGATCCGCTGTCGGAGAAGGGTTGGGCCAACAGTACTCAAGCACTGCAAGAGGTTTCCGATCACGCGGCAGCCTGCGGGGTGTCGCTGGCGGTGGAAGTGGTCAACCGCTACGAGACCAACATGCTCAATACCGGCAAACAGGCACTGCGTTTCATCGAGCAACTCGAGCGCCCGATCACCGTGCATCTGGACACCTACCACATGAATATCGAGGAGTCCGATCTCTTCCAGCCATTCCTGGACTGCAGCGCCAAGCTCGGTTATGTGCACATCGGCGAGAGCCACCGCGGCTACCTCGGCACCGGCTCGGTCGATTTCGAAAGCACCTTCAAGGCGCTCGGCCGTATCGGATACACCGGTCCAATCACGTTCGAATCCTTCTCCTCCGCGGTGGTCTCACCCAGTCTGAGCAGAATGCTGGGTATCTGGCGCAACCTCTGGGATGACTCCGACCACCTGGCCGCGCACGCCAACCGCTACATCCGTGACCACATCGCTGCGGTGGAAACTATTTCTCTGCACTGAATGGGTTGGGTGACTGCCTTTCGCGGTTGTGCTTCCGGGGGCGCCGCGCAGGCCAGATTTGCTGCCGAAGTACCGATCGACGCGGCCTTCGCCGCAACAAAGGAG
>JBBSRY010000268.1:0-4512 GCA_038242595.1 Mycobacteriales bacterium | reverse complement strand
GCGTATAGCTGTAGACGTCCTCCACGGGTGCGTTCCACGGGTCCTCGAGGAAGCCGGTCTCCACCGCACGCCCCCACACGTTCTGGTCGACGGAGTACGGCGACTTCTTGTCGACGTCGATCGGCAGGCCGCGCTCGTGCGCGAAGGCGATGGCCTTGTCGCGGGTCATGCCGGAGTCGCGGACGGGGGCGATGCAGCGCAGCTCGGGCGCCAGCGCGCCGATGCCGACCTCGAAGCGGACCTGGTCGTTGCCCTTGCCGGTGCAGCCGTGCGAGACCGTCGACGCGCCGTACTGCTTGGCAGCGGCCACGAGGTGCTTGACGATCAGCGGCCGGGACAGCGCCGAGACCAGCGGGTAGCGGCCCATGTAGAGCGCGTTGGCCTGAAGGGCGGGAAGGCAGAACTCGTCTGCGTACTCCTCACGCGCGTCGGCGACGACGGCCTCGACGGCTCCGCAGTCAAGGGCGCGCTGTCGGATGAGTTCCGTAAACTGGGTCGACCAAAATCCGGTATCGAGAATGTGCCTTTGCTGGGTACCATCAGTTGGGCAGTTCTGATCACCGTCGTGGTCGGCGTACTGGCCGCCTTCCTCATTCGATCCTCCTTCGGACGTGTCTTGGTCGCCACCGGCGACAACACCAAGGCCGCAGCTTTCGCCGGCGCCCGAGTAACATCGGTACGGATTGTTGCCGTCATGGTTTCATCGCTGATTGCTCCCGTTGCGGCAATCATCCTGGCCGGTAACACTTCCAGTACGGTCGATCTGTCGATCGGCAACGGACTCGAATTCGAAGCCATTACCGCCGTCGTTCTCGGTGGCGTCATTCTGGGCGGCGGTAAAGGTTCACTCTTCGCCGCCATGCTGGGCGCCCTGACCCTTTACTTCATCGATCCCCTGTTTCGCGAACTTGGTGTCTCGCCGGAACTTCGCCCCACGGTCCAGGGAATCATCCTCATCGTTGCGGTCGCGTATGCGGCCAGGAGTGGGTCGCTGCGGCGACGGAAAGGACCTGCAAAAACCCGACTGTAGTAGCGCAACCGCTCGGATCCGTCCGAGAAGCGAGTGTCAACAACGAAGTTCACCCCACCGCACAAGGAGAATTACGCCATGCGACGTACCCGTTCCATCTTCACGGCCCTGGCCGTAGCCGGGGTGCTGGTCACCTCAGCCTGCAGTACCGACGACCCGGCAGCCGGCACCTCCGCAGCGGGCGGCGCCACCACCGAAGCTCCCGCCCCCGACACCTCAGCCCCAGCGCAGGAGACCTCCGAAGCCCCGGCCGACGACACCGCCGCGGGAACAACTCAAGCTGCCGACACCGGCACTGGCGAGGCCGCCGCACCCGCCGAAGGCGATTCCGAATGGTTCGTCCAGGCCGACTACGATCGGCAACTGGCCCAGCGCGACGCCACCCCCGAGGGAGATGCCGCAACTCCGTGGCTGCAGGCCATCGACCCGGAGTGGATCGACACCACCGAATTCAAGCAGGACGGCGCGCAGAACCTGTGCTTCTCCAATGCTTCGACCGGAAACCCCTGGCGTGCAACCGGTTATGTGACCATGCAGTCGCAGATCGCGATCCTGCAGGAGCAGGGCGTGATTGGTGAGTACAAGTACTCCGATGCCGCTGACAATGACGAGCAGCAGATCACCGACATCCAGAAGTTCATCTCTGACGGCACCTGCGACGCGTTGATCGTCTCCCCCGCCACCACGGCCACCCTGACACCGGCCGTTGAAGAAGCCTGCGCCAGTGGGATTCCGGTCATCGTCTTCGACCGTGGAGTCAACACCGATTGCTCCACTACCTTCATCCACCCGATCGGTGGCTACGCCTACGGCGCTGACGGTGCCAACTTCCTGGTCGACAACTTGGAGGCCGGTAACCGCGTCCTCGCTCTCCGGATCGCACCCGGTGTTGACGTGCTGGAGAACCGTTGGGCCGCAGCCGAGCGCATCTTTGCCGACTCGGATCTGGAAGTGGTCGGCGCCGAATTCACCGGTGGCGACGGAGCGGAGATCAAGTCCATCGTCGCCTCCTACCTGGAAAAGGGTGACATCGACGGTATCTGGATGGACGCCGGTTCCGGTGCGCTCTCGGCAGTAGAAGCCTTCGAGGATGCCGGTAAGGCCTACCCGGTCTTCGTCGGTGAAGACGAGATGACCTTCCTGCGCAAGTGGCAGGAAGAGGATCTCAATGCCATCGGTCTGGTCTACTCCAACTTCCAGTGGCGCACCGCTGTCCTTGCCGCGCAGAAGATCTGGGCCGGCGAAGAAGTGCCGTCCGAGTGGGTCCTCCCACAGGTACCGGTGACCGACACCGCCGAGCGTGACGAACTGATCGAGAAGTTCGCCGATCTGCCCGACCTGTTCTACGCCCGCTTCGGTGGCGAAGACCTACCGGCTTACCCTGCCGGATACCAGGGCAACTAGCACTTAGTCGTGTGAACTACCCATCCGCTGAGTGGACCACCTGCAGCAAGTTCCTTCCGGGAATCCTGCACGGTGCCCACCAGCGGGTGGACCCTGCAAAGGAACAATTCATGAATGAACCGCGTAGCGACCGTTGGGCTCTTGGCGTCAGCACCTGGGTCTGGACATCTCCACTGACCGATGAATCGTTGGCCCGTATTGCTCCGCAAGTAGCATCCTGGGGCTTCGAAGTCATCGAGTTACCAGTGGAAAATCTCGGCGATTGGGATCCGGCCGTCGTAGCAAACATCTTGGCCGACAACGGATTGTCCGCCGCTGTAGCGCTGGTGATGGGTGATGACCGCCAGTTGGTCGCCGCCGATTGCGCCACCATCAAGCACACCCAGAACTATCTCAAAGGCGTCATCGATGCCGCCGCGCGAGTCGGATCACCGGTCATTGCCGGGCCGGCCTACGCCTCGGTCGGACGCACCTGGCGGCTGACCCCCCAAGAACGCACCGACACCTACGCGCAGCTGCGCGAGTCTCTTTCTCCGGTGGTGGACTACGCCATCGAGGCCGGTGTCAAGATCGGCGTCGAACCGCTCAACCGTTACGAAACCAGCCTGATCAACACCGTCGACCAGGCAATGACGGCAATCGACGGGTTGCCTGCCGCCGGATGCGGTGTGCTGCTGGACATCTACCACATGAATATCGAAGAGAAGGATCTGGCCGCCGCAATCAGGCGAGCCGGCGACCGTATCGCCCACGTTCAGGTCTGTGGTAACGACCGCGGGGCACCGGGTAACGACCACCTCGACTGGGCAGCCATTCTCGACGCTCTCGACGAAGTCGACTATCGGGGCCCTCTCTGTATTGAATCGTTCACCGCGGATAACGCCACCATTGCCACGGCCGCGTCCATCTGGCGGAGTCTGGAACGTGATCAGGACGCCATTGCCACCGATGGCTACGCATTCTTGACCGCCGCCATCAGCAGACAGGCAAATAGCTAGAAGCACCACCAGCAAGCAACTCTCGCGCCATCAGCTGTCATGACCGAAAGGCTCTCCATGACCCGCCCGATCACCCTGTTCACCGGCCAATGGGCCGATCTCCCCTTCGTCGAGGTAGCCAGGCTGGCTTCCGAATGGGGGTACGACGGTCTGGAGATCGCCTGCTGGGGAGACCATCTGGACGCCAACCGCGGCGCGACCGATGACGACTACATCGCCGAGCGACTTGCCATTCTGGAGCGATTCAACCTCAAGGTCTACGCCATCTCGAATCATCTGAAGGGCCAGGCGGTCTGTGATGATCCAATCGATATACGGCACCGCGAAATATTACCGGACAACATCTGGGGCGACGGTGATCCGGAGGGCGTTCGCCAACGGGCCGCCGAAGAGATGAAGAACACCGCCAGGACGGCTGCCCGACTTGGCGTCAAAACTGTTGTGGGATTTACCGGTTCGGCAATCTGGAAGTACGTTGCCATGTTCCCGCCGGTGCGGCAGGAAATCATCGATGCCGGCTACACCGACTTCGCCGATCGTTGGAATCCGATCCTGGATGTGTTCGACGAGGTGGGAGTGCGGTTCGCCCACGAGGTGCATCCGAGCGAGATTGCCTACGACTATTGGACCACCGTTCGCACTCTGGAGGCCATCGGGCATCGGGAGGCCTTCGGTCTGAACTGGGATCCGAGCCACATGATCTGGCAGGACATCGATCCGGTGGGATTTCTCTGGGATTTTCAGGATCGCATCTACCATGTGGACTGCAAGGACACCCGTAAACGCTTGACCAACGGCCGCAATGGTCGGCTCGGCTCGCACCTGGCCTGGTCCGACCCACGTCGCGGTTGGGATTTCGTGTCCACCGGCCACGGCGATGTGCCGTGGGAGGACTGCTTCCGCACATTGAACTCGATCAACTATCAGGGTCCGATTTCCATCGAGTGGGAGGATGCCGGTATGGACCGGTTGGCCGGTGCCCCCGAAGCCTTGGCCTTCGTCCGGTCCAAGCAGCTGGAGCCGCCGGCTACTGCATTCGATGCCGCCTTCAGCACCCGCTGAGGTTGATCGGGTCACCTT
>JBBSRY010000267.1:0-4520 GCA_038242595.1 Mycobacteriales bacterium | reverse complement strand
AGGTGATGGCGGCGACGGCAACATGCCCGTGGTCGATGGTGAAGGTCTGGCCGTCCATGGTGACACTGGTGGGCTTGCAGACCCGCCGACCGGAGCCATTACTGCCAGGGGCGCCACCGGCTTTGGTCGAGGACGCAGTGACGTGGGATTCCTCATGTGAGGGTGGGTCGGAGGCCGGGAAGGTCTCCAGCAATGATTCATCGACGTCATCCAGATCATCCTTGGAAACGTAGGCCTGCAGCGCCTTGCGGAAGGACGGGACGGATTCGGCCAGGATGACTCGGTCCTGTGGGCGTTTTGGTCCGGCGATGGATGGCACGACGGTGGCCATGTCCAGTTCCAGATACTCGGAGAAAATCGGCTCGACACTGGCGTCATGCCACAGGGTTTGGGCTTTTGCGTACGCCTCGACCAGAGCCAACTGCTCTTCCGGGCGGCCGGTCAGACGCAGGTACTTGATGGTCTCTTCGTCGATCGGGAACATTGCCGCGGTGGAGCCGAACTCCGGACTCATATTGCCGATGGTGGCCCGGTTCGCGAGCGGGACAGCGCTGACACCTTCGCCATAGAATTCCACAAACTTGCCGACAACGCCGTGTTTGCGCAGCATCTCGGTAATGGTCAGGACCAGGTCGGTAGCGGTGGTGCCATCCGGCAGGGAGCCAACCAGCTTGAACCCGACAACACGGGGGATCAGCATCGAAACAGGCTGCCCCAGCATCGCCGCCTCGGCCTCGATGCCACCGACACCCCAGCCAAGAACGCCAAGCCCGTTAACCATGGTGGTGTGCGAGTCGGTGCCGACAAGCGTGTCCGGGTAAGCAAATCCGTTGCGCACCATGACAGTTCGGGCCAGGTGCTCGATGTTCACCTGGTGCACGATGCCGGTTCCCGGCGGAACCACCTTGAACTCGTCGAACGCGCTCTGTCCCCAGCGCAGACACTGGTAACGCTCGCGGTTGCGCTCGTATTCCAGAGCGACGTTGCGCTCAAAGGCATCCGGACTTCCGAACACATCGGCGATGACCGAGTGGTCGATGACCATCTCGGCGGGGGCCAGTGGGTTGATCCGATTCGGATCGCCGCCCAGATCCACCATCGCCTCACGCATGGTGGCCAGGTCGACGACGCAGGGTACACCGGTGAAGTCCTGCATGATCACTCGCGCTGGGGTGAACTGGATTTCGGTGTCCGGCTCGGCATTGGGATCCCAGTTGGCCAGGGCGGTGATATGGGCGGCGGTGATGTTGGCGCCGTCTTCAGTGCGGAGCAAATTCTCCAGCAGCACCTTCAGCGAGAACGGTAGCTTGGTGGCGTTCTCCAGGCCCTTGACTCCGGCGATCTTGAAGTACTCGTAACTTTGCTCACCGGAGGGGCTGGAAACGGTGAGGGTGTCTTTGGCGGCGAAGCTGTTGCTGGCTTGCGGCACGGCTATCTCTCCTTGCAGCGGCGGCGAATCCAAACAGTGATTCCCGCTGGGATCAGACACCGGCGCGGCGGCCCCGGTGCGGTGCAGTGCCAAACCGGCCCTGGCGGGATTACCCCCGCAGACAACCTCGATGGCGCATGCGTTTCAAACAGTACGCTTGTCCTGCTATGGCGGCAACAGGACATGCCGGGAAGCAGGAAACCCGCCCGGCCCAGAGGCCGGACGGGTTTCCTGCGTGCGTTCAAGTGGAGCGAATTACATACCGTTGAGCAGGTCGATGACCAGGTCCACGTCCTGCGGTTCGAATCCGGAGAGCAACTGCGGGAACACCCCGAACACCGAGCGGACCGGGCTGATGTACCAGCTGCCGTCAACTTCGGTGGTCACAATGCCAACCCCGAGCCCAGCCTTGAGCATGCGGCCGGCAATCTCGGAGATCTGACCGAGTTGCTCGTTGGTGAATGTTTCATCGCCGGCCAGCGCCGCCTCGAGCTCCTGCTCAATGGTGGCCGAATCGTAGGTGATCTCTTCGCCGTCTGTGGTGACGGTGACCGAACCGGCGTCGCTATTACGAACGAGCTTGACCGTCTCGCCCTGGTAGGTGATTTCGATGGTGCCCAGTGAGACCTTCTTGCCGCCGGTGACGTCATCGACGGTCCAAGTCGCATTGACCTGGGCATCGGTGGCCGAAACATCGCCAATAGCGTCGACGAGCAACCTGCCGTAATCATGCGCGGCGCCCATCTCATCCGGCGCCATGATCTGGATCAGACCCTCGACATTGCCGTCCAGACTGGCCTGGATCAACGCGTCAAGTGCGGCTTCGGGGGAATCGGCGCCAACAGCCGGGATGTTGTCAGCGGGGGTAACCGTCTTGCCGGCTTCCTGAGCTGCATAGTCGGCCACCGTGTAGAAAAGGCTCGGATACCACTCGCCATCGCGCTGCACGGTAGAAATCCGGAACGGCTCGCCGTCATTCTCCTCGCGGATGAGCTGCGCAATATCGATAACTGTCGGCTCCTGGTCGATCCGTGGGATATCACCACCGAACGATCCACCTGCCCTGGTGAGTGCGGCCTGCAATTCCTTGAACTTGTCGGTCGCTGTCTCGGCATCCTGCTGTGGATTGATGGTGACCACACCGCCGGTGACCTTGACGATGGTCAGGTTGTCCAGTGGCTTCTCGGCTGCGGCCTCGTCGAATGTGACGCCCTTGATGGTGATGCCGGCGCCGGTGACGTTGTTGACATCGGCATCGGCGGTTACCAGGCCGAGTCGCTTGAGGTGATCGGTGACGTCGGTCGCCAGGTCGGTGACCAGGGCCGCCTCAACCGGATCGAAGGTGTCGGCAAGTCCGACCAGATCGCCGTTGTCAAGATCTTCGAAGAGTGCAGCGGCAGCGGCTTCCGGGGTATCGGCACCATCTGCTTTACCGTCGCGGAAGGCGAAGAACCACACACCCACGCCGGCCAGCAGTGCGATGACTACGGCAACAGCCGTGATCAATACACCCTTGTTGTTCTTCTTCGGCGGCTGGGACGGCTGATTCTGCCAGGACGGTCCGGACGGCTGGCCGTACTGATCCTGCGGCCCGTACTGGGGTTGCCCCTGCTGCTGTCCATACTGCGGTTGACCGTATTGCGGCTGGCCCTGCGGCCACTGGCCACCCGGCTGTGACTGCTGAGGCTGCCATGAACCCTGCGGATTCTTGTTATTGGGTGGTCCCCACGACGGCTGTTGTGGGCCTTGGTAGTCGCTCATCTGGCAGTGCTCCCCTCGGCTGCGTTGACGTGGTACGTCCACGCAGGTCGTCTTCCATTAGTGCGGTGAATTGCTGTGCTGATTGCTATTCGGTGCAACCTTCTACTGTTACCAGACTTCGAGTTCCGGTGAGAACTCCCCGATGACCGCAGGCGCGGCTCTCGTTCTCAGTCAGAGACCGTCGAACTTCCCGGTGATGCAGGTATGACGACTTCATCAGCCCCCAGGTTCCCGGATCCGTCGACATATTTCGGTCAACAGTTTATTCGTCGACTCGCTCCATCATTCCCCCCGTCCGGCAGCCGGCCGGACCAATTCGGTTGCACTTTTATCCCATTGTGAGTTTTACCGCGCCGAAATTGGGCGCTTGAGCACCAGAACGCCAGCGGCCGGCACCGCCAATGCGCAACCGATCAGCGTCACCGCCGGCCCCATCGCGGCTATCGAGATCGGACCAGCGAGATCTCGACCCAGGATCAGCAGCCCACAGCACAGCAGAGCGATGAGCAGAAAACACAAGATAGAAACGGCTGCTGCGCTGCGGCGCAGTCCGATCGCGAATACGACAATCAGAACGGCACAGCCCGGCCCCAGGAAAGGCCAACCCGAAACGATCACCTCTGCCCAATTGGGGAGGTTGAGATGCCTTTCCAAAGATCCGGTGATGGAATAGCTGCTCTTGGCCACCCGGCCCGAGTAGATCCAGGGGAGAAAGGTGCCCGCGACCAGCACCATCACGCCGACCAGCCAGAGTGTCATCCATCTGACGGGTGCACGCTGAGAGTCTGCGGAGACCGGGGCAGGCCGGTATTCGGATGGCTGGTATTCGGATGGCTGGGCCAAGCCCGCAGGGTGGGAGGAGGGAAACGCGGCAGGCGATTGTTCGGGAGCGGGCACTGGTCAATTGTGCCGGTCGTGGATGGTTTCCGGTGCGCGATTAGTACAAACGAAGCAACCCCACTGATCGGCGATAGGTCACGAGAAGGCGAAATCTGTCCTAAATGAACTAATTGTGAAGGTTGGGACAGATGAGTTTGGCGTGACGGCTGGCGCATATGGGGGACAAAGTGGCATGGTTAGTCAAGCGTGTCGGGTTGACATTCGACTGACAAGAGTTTCACTACGTTTCGGTCGGCCATCCGGGGTCTCACACAGACCTGCGGGGGAGGAGTACTTGTGGCTTTAAAGGGACGCTTCGGCGCCAACCATTTCTCGGAAGTCCTCGTCCGGGAGCGTCGTCCCACCGGTACTTCCTACTTGCGACCCCACAGTTCGGCTCGGCTGCAGGCGGTCAGAACCCGCACACTCGGACTGATCCTCACGGGTGCCT
>JBBSRY010000266.1:0-4531 GCA_038242595.1 Mycobacteriales bacterium | reverse complement strand
TGAGCCCTGGTTGCCACCAGTCGTAGTGCATCCTTGGGGTCAGAGCCATCGAGCAACTCGACTGTGATTTCGCCGGCTGCCTCTAGCCACCGCTGTCGCCGACGCACCTCCTCGTAAAGCCGCGCGTTCTCCACCGCAACACCGGCAGCGGCCGCGAGCGCCAACAAGATGACCTCGTCGTCCTCATTGAATTGCTCTCCATTGCGCTTCTCGGTCAAATAGAGTCGCCCGAAAACATCACCCCTGGCCCGGACCGGCACCCCAATGAAGCTGTCCATGGGCGGATGGTGCGGCGGAAAACCGATTGATGCCGGATGCATCGAGATATGTTCCAGCCGAAGCGGTTTGTCCTCTTCGATGACCACCCCGAGAACACCGTGGCCGGTCGGAAGGGGGCCAATCAATTCTCTGGTGGCTTCGTCAATGCCGGAATGAACAAATTGAGAAAGCATTCCATCGGCGCCCAGGACGCCAAGGGCGCCATAGCGGGCTCCCACCAATTCAGTCGCAGATCCCACCAACCGACGCAGCGTGCTGTCCAGTTCCAGACCGGAAGCAACCACCAGGACCGCATCCAGTAACCCGTCCATCCGATTCCGGTTGCTGGCGACGATGTCCTCCACCTGGACGAGTACCTCGGCCAGAAGTTCACGGAGTCGAGTTTGCGAAAGCGTACGCAACTCATCCGTTGTGGTGTCGTTCATCCTCACCTACGACCTGCCTTCCCTTGACCTCAACTGTCCCACGCCGAGCACATGACAGGGCTCGATGGGCCCGACCGGGTATCGCCCCGTTGACAACACAGGTGATTCTTGCCCGACCAGCTCGGGTACTTGTGCCCTGTGAAAGACGCTGTTCCTGCCGCAGAATTGTTGTATGACACCGACATTGAAACCTACCGATGGCCGGATCAAGAGCGTCGCGGCAATCATCGATGATCTCGATGTCCAACACTGATCTGCCCTGTGACCCGGGGTGCGGAAGTTCAACATCATCGTTCGGTCCGATTCCTCGGCTGATCATAGAAAAAGGGTGGGGCGGCGGCTTCTGATGGACAGCTCCTTATTGCCGGTGGGACGGCTGCAACCAGATCAGGTGGAAGCTATTCTGCGAGCCGCAGAGCAGGCGCCCACCTGGGGTGGGGGACGGCCCTGGAAATTGATTTGTCACCCGAGTTCATTTCAAATGCTGCTGTCCGGTGAGACGGGGGCCGCCGGAGCGACGCCGAGACAATTGGTACTTTGCGGAATGGCCCTGTTCAATCTGCGGTTGGCCATCCAAACTCGCGGTGTCGAGGTAGTCATCGAGCTGATGCCCGACCTGGATCGACCCGATCTTCTGGCAACAATTCGGATCGAAGGCGTGCGCCCGGTGTCGGCCGAGCAGTTGATGCTGGCAGCGGAGATGCCCAGGGTGGATGCCCAGGTGGAGGTGTTTGCCGGTGATACTTCGCCGGCGCCGCTGGCCGCAGAATTTCGGCACGCTGCTCGCACCGAACAGGCCTGGGCAGCAATTATGTCGGGATCACAACTGGTTGATCTCCAGAGGCTGACCGGCACCGGGCAGGAGTCAGCGTTGGCCGGGCCAGAGCCGCTGTTCATGGTGGTTGGGACCTTGACCGATGATGCCGTCTCCCGGTTGCGGGCCGGAAAAGCGCTGCAGCGCATACTGCTGATTGCCAGCAGGAACGGTTTGGCTGCAACATCTCTGACGCTGGCCATGGGAGTTGAATCGGCACGGGAACGGTTGCGCGTCCTGATCGGCGGCGGACTCTGGCCGCAGGTAATGGTCCGCATCGGCGCCCCGGTTGTCGCCCTCTCGACCGTGCCGCACGGCTGATCGCGGCCTACCCGGTCAGTAAGTCGGCGGCTGGTCGCGCATTTCGGTCGCGAGCACAGCCACCTGCGTGCGTCTTTCCATCCCCAGTTTGGCCAACAGTCGCGATACGTAATTTTTGACCGTCTTTTCGGCCAGGAACATTCGTTCGGCGATCTGTCGGTTTGTCAGGCCTTCGCCCACCAGATCCAGCACGGTGCGTTCCTGTTCGGTCAGGCTGGACAGCGGTCCGGGTTGCTCGACATTGGCCCGTAAACGCCGCATCAATGCGGCGGCCGCCCTGTTGTCCAGTAGCGATTTCCCGGACCCAACGGTACGTACCGCTGCTACCAGTTCCATCCCTTTGATGTCCTTGATGACGTAGCCACCGGCGCCGGCCAGGATCGCGTCCATCATGGCCTGCTCATCGGTAAAAGAAGTCAGCATCAGGCAATTGAGTTCGGGATATTTGGATTTTAATTCACGACAGAGTTCAACACCGTTCCCATCCGGCAAGCGGATGTCCAGCACCACCACATCCGGCATCAGCGTCGGAATGCGCGCCAATGCCTCCGATACCGAAGCGGCTTGACCGATGACGGTCAGGTCGTCCTCGTCGTTGAGGAGATCAGCGACGCCTCGCCGCACGACTTCGTGGTCATCGACCAAAAACACCTTGAGCACCAGCAACTCCTTGGTCTGGGACAGCTGAACCGACATGGATTTTCTCAGTTTGTCTGACTGGACCGTTCGATGGAATGGCCGTAGGTCCTCGCTACCAGGGTCGCACGGCCCACCACCTGACCGTCGCGGCCGGTGTGGCGCTGCTGATCACCAGCACCGAAGGTCGTTGGCGGGTGGGCCCTTCGTCCCCGATGCCGACCCGACCAGGAGGGGCCGTTGTGCCCTTGTTCGAGGGGCATCCGCCGGGCAGCATCGAGTTACCAACATCATTTGAAAAGGTAGATATGTCAACAATTTTCAAGGCCATAGCACTGGATGTAGATGGCACCATCGCTTTTCATGACAACTTGTCCACCGAGGTGGTGGAGGCGATGAAGCAGCTGCGATTTGCCGGTGTGCGGATCATTGTGGTGACCGGGCGGACGCTGGCTGAGCTCGACCGGGTGTACCCGCAGTTGGCCGAGCTGAGCGATATTCGTGTGCTCGAAAACGGTGCTGTGATGACCGGCCAGGGGGGCCACCGTCTGCTCGCCACCAAGGTGCCGCAGATGTTGCGTGATGCCTTGACCGACAAAGGTATCCAGACCCATTCAGGACAGGTGCTTCTCGCGTGCAGCGCCGATCATGCGGAAGTGGTATTGCAGGAGATCACCAGATTGGGCGTTGGGTGCGTGCAGGTTCGCAACCGCGGTGAGTTGATGATCCTTCCCGCTGGGGTCACCAAGGGCAGCGGTCTGCGGGCCGCGGTGGACCAACTTGGTATTTCGCTGCACAACGTCCTGGCAATGGGTGACGCGGAAAATGACCATCCTCTCTTCTCCGCCGCCGAGTTCGCTGTTGCGGTGGCCGATGCGATGCCGGCGGTGCGGGAACATGCGGACCTGGTGTTGCCAACCCCGGGTCCGTCGGGCACAGCGGAGTTCATCTCCGGGCCCATTGCCACCGGCCGGGTCCGGGCGCTGTCCCGGCGGCGATTTCTGCCCATCGGCAGCTACCACCAGGGGGGTGGCCATCCTGGGTCCTCCGGTGAGGAATCGGCTTCCCCAGGAGTGACCCGTGAAAGCCTCCCTCCGGCAACCATTCCGGGCTCCCAGGCAACCGTGCTGGTCACCGGTGTCAGTGGTCGCGGCAAGTCCTATGCTGCCGGGCTCATCGCGGAGCGAGCCGTGCAGATCGGTTATCAGGTGTTGGTCGTTGACCCCGAGGGTGACCATTCCGGCCTCGGTTCGCTGGCGCAGGTGGAATTGATCAGCGCGGTACCCGGCAGACCGTTCGTCGATGAGGTGATTCGTGCCCTGTCGGCGGCAAGACGAAGTGTTGTGCTGAACACAGCGGCGTTATCGCCGGTGGAATTCGCAGCGGCTATGCCGGCTTTGGCCAGTGCTGTGGAGGAGCTGCGGGAGACGGGTGGTTTCCCGCACTGGGTGATCATGGATGAGGCCCACACCCTGGTGTCGCCCGGAGCGCCGTGGGCCAATGTGTTTAACCCGGGATTCGGCGGTTATTGCCTGGTGAGCTATGTCCCCGATCGATTGACCTCTGAGGTGCTGAGTGCGGTAGATGTGGTGCTTTCGGTCACGGCGCCCGTTGATGTGCTGCTCAGCACCTCCGAATCCGCGGACGGGTCCGGACGGTCGACCCGGATGATTCCGGCTCCGCCGGGCTCGGCCAGTTTGCTCTTCGTCAATGATCCTGGCCCGGCCCGACGAGTTCAGTTGGATCAGCGATCTACCAGCCATATTCGTCACCTGCGTAAATACGGTGAGGGCACATTGCCGCTGAACAAGTGGTTCTGGTTCAAAACCGTTGATGGCGGCGAGCTGTCGGCAAACTCGCTGATCGATTTCGAAGTGGCACTTTCTGAGCTTGATGCAAAATCATTGGAGCATCACCTCTGTCACGGTGATTTCTCTCGTTGGATCCGGGGAACCTTGCAGGACACCCCGCTCGCCGATGCGGTAGCGGCGGCGGAGCGAGAGTCAGTTGACAATAGACGGCGTGACCTGGAGAAGGCGCGTCACCAAATCCGGGC
>JBBSRY010000265.1:0-4543 GCA_038242595.1 Mycobacteriales bacterium | reverse complement strand
GATTTTGAGAAGGCGGACCCCGAGGTCGACGTCTTCGGTGCCGGCAAGATTGAGGACTTCTCCTGGAAGGGCTGGCTCGATTTCACCACCTGTACCGAGTGCGGTCGCTGCCAGTCCCAGTGTCCGGCCTGGAACACTGCCAAGGCACTCTCGCCGAAGATCCTCGTGTTGCAATTGCGCGATCACGCGTTCGCCAAGGCGCCGTATCTGGCAGCCGGCGGTGGCATCGACATGGCCGGCAACGAAAGGGCCACCGACGCTCAGTTGGCTCATCTGGATCCACTGCAACTGGCCGAAGCCCGCCGCCCGTTGATCGGAACAGCCGAGCAGGACGGTGTTATCGACCCGGCGATGCTGTGGGACTGCACCACCTGCGGTGCCTGCGTTGAACAATGCCCGGTGGATATCGAACACGTCGATCACATCGTGGACATGCGCCGCTACCAGGTGCTCATCGAATCAGAGTTTCCCTCCGAGCTCGGTGGTCTATTCCGGAATTTGGAGAACAAGGGCAACCCGTGGGGTCAGAACAATAAGGACCGGATGGCCTGGGCGAAGGATCTTGAGTTCGAAGTCCCGGTGATCAGCGGCGAACTCGATGACGACACCGAGTACCTGTTCTGGGTCGGCTGCGCCGGCGCTTTCGAGGACAAGGCCAAGAAGACAACCCAGGCCATTGCCGAGTTGCTGCATATCGCCGGTGTCAGCTTCGCCGTCCTGGGGACCGCCGAAACCTGCACCGGTGACCCCGCTCGTCGCGCCGGTAATGAATTCCTGTTCCAGATGCTTGCCCAGCAGAACGTGGAAACCATCAATGCCGCCTTCGGTTCGCGTGAACAGAAGAAGGTGGTGGTGTCGTGCGCACATTGCTTCAACACGCTCCTCAACGAGTACCCGTCGCTCGGTGGCAAATACGAAGTGGTGCACCACACGCAACTCCTGAACAAGCTGGTCCGGGACAAGAAGTTGGTTGCGGTCAAGAAGCCTGCTGCGGCAGCGGCCCTCACCACCTATCACGACCCGTGTTATCTGGGTCGGCACAACAAGGTCTACGAACCGCCGCGCGAACTCATCGAAGCCACCGGCACCACCTTTGTCGAAATGCCGCGTAACCAGGCACGTTCCATGTGCTGCGGCGCCGGCGGGGCCCGGATGTGGATGGAGGAAAAGATCGGCAAGCGGATCAACCTCGACCGGGTCGACGAGGCCATCTCGACCGGCGCCGGCGCTGTGGCCACCGGTTGCCCGTTCTGCTCGATCATGCTCAATGACGGGATGACGGCTCGGGTCGCCGACGGTACGGCTACCGAGGGTACCGAGGTCAAGGACGTCGCTCGGATGCTGTTGGCCAGCGTCAAGGGCTGACCGGTTGAGTGGTTATTGGATCGGGAGCGGCTTATTGCCGTTCCCGATCAACGAATCGGTCAGGATGCCCAGATGGGACGCTCGGGCCAGGCAGGTCGCGTGCTGCGAGGTGCCGGCCACGGGTGTAGCTCCGATCGAGATTTCGATGTCCCCGGAGTCGGGGATTTCCGAGTCTGCCTGAAACTCCTCGTTGGTCGTTGTGCCATAACGAGTTTCGATTACCACTCGGCCGTCGTAGGTGGGGTCAGTGACAGCCAGCAGGTGCACTGCGAGCTGCTGGCACTGGGCGTCCAGGGTGGCGGTGGGCGCCAGTGGCAGATTGAAATCCGATCGCGCTGGATCATCCGGAACGAATCCCGTGGCCCGCCCCAGGATCTCCACCTCGTGGGGTTCGGTGCAGTTCACATTGGCGAAGGTCGGCGGCACCAAGTAACCGAAGGCGCAATTACCAAAAGCGCTGGGTCGTTCTGCCACATTCTCCAAACCGCTGATCGAGTCGGTGTACTTCCCGCCGTAGACACTTTGGATGATGCAGGCCTCCCAGCCGAGCCACTGGATTCGCTGATCCAGCGGAGCTGTTATGTACTGGGCCTCGTAGTTCAGCCCGGCGCTGTGCCACACCGGGTTCGACGTCGGCTGCGGGTTTCCGAGATAGGTTTGGGCGGCCGCCGGGCAGAACTGTTGGTAGGAACCTTGCGGCTCTTCGACGCTGCGCGGCATCCAGCTGGAGACGACTTCCTGTTCATGAGGTTGATCGCAGGACACCATCGTGTGGGTGGGACCGCGCATACAGGTTCCGACCGGCGGCGGCGGGGGCGGTGGATCTCGCAATGCAGCACCGGCGATCTGTGGGCCCTGCGCAACCTGCGCCGCTACCAGGACCAGCACAGCAACAAGCAGCAGTACCGCACCGCCTGCACGCTGACCCAAAGAGGGAACTTTAGCGCGTACCGCGCTGATCGAAGTTGTTGATCCGGCGGTGATCTCGACGCTGCCCCTGACCGGCAGGTCATACACAACACGAGCAGTTCTTGGCAGTCTGCGGCAGTGTGCTCGAAACGTTCGGTGAGCCGGAGTCAAGGTCAGGGCGGTAGCCAGGCAGCTCCAACGATGATGCAATGGTGCGATGACCGGTGAAGCAGATCTGACCGTGTTGCTGGCATCGATGAGCCCGACGTTCGATGGACGCGAGTATGTGTTCATCACGCTGCCGGGTGCGGTGGATCTGGCGGTGCTGACCGGGGTGCCGGTGATGGCGGTGGTAGCGGAAGCGGAGGGGACCACCGTTGTCCTGCCACGCATTGAGGCCGACCACCGGGGTTGGGGGTACGACTACGTCGCTGCCCGGATCACCCTGCAAGTCCATTCCTCTTTGGCTGCAGTGGGTTTGACTGCGGCTTTCGCGGCCGCGCTTGGCCGGGCTGGGATCTCGTGCAATGTGATTGCCGGATATTTCCATGACCATCTGTATGTGCCGTTCGACCGGGCCGGTGAGGCGTTGCTCGCTCTGCAAGATCTGCAGGCTTCAGCGATTCGGGCCGGACCACCTGGTTCTGGGTCAGGACCGCACCAAAGTCCTTGGATGCCAGGACAATAGTGAGAGTCTGCGAATTCGACTGCGATGAGTACGACAATCCGGCCCGGCGCCTCAACACCCTCGCCCACCCGCAGGGTCTGTGGATCGGCCTGATCGGCGTCGGTAGCGGTGACATGAAGATCACTCCCGTTTCGCGCCCCGGTGAGGTCGAAGCCACGGCGAGTCCCATCACAGAGTTGCAGGGTTGGCCCAGCACAGCAGATCTCATCGGCCGTCTGCTGGGAGTTGACCCACCGTCACGGTCTGAGTGCCGTTCTGTAACTCATCGATGGTCAGAACAACTGTCAGGTCCGGATCTGAGCCCCATGGGTTCTCCAGAGCGACTCTCGTCCCCGCAGCGGTGGTGGATACGCTGGTCACGTAGTAGACATGACTGGGCGCAGGGGCTTTTCCGTTGACAAAGAATGCATCAGGTTTGGTGAGCGCCGCAGTCATAGTGGTGACGGTGATGAGCTTTCCGTCCGCGAGATCCTGTTGAAGAGATTCCGCTGTGACCTGGTAACCGGGATAGGGGGTGGCGTCCTCACCGGTGATGAACGGCAGATCAACATGGGGAAATCCGCCGTTGGCATCACCGAATCCGCCTGGTTCGCCGTTCAGGTCGACGAGTCCGTGAGCAGACGCCTGAGCGATTGCCTTTTCGTAAATCTGGTAGGCGTTCAGTCCGGTGCTGACGGGCCGGGCATGGGCAACGACATCCGATCCGCTGTAGTCCTCGGACATCACCACCTCGGGCAGAACAATGACGGTGAAAGGTAAACCGTCGTAGCCATAGAGAGTCACCGTGTAGGTGCCGTTGGTGTTTTGCTCGATGTGTTCCTCGAAGAACGCAGTGCCGGTCGTAGTAGTGGCGATCGCAGCCAAACTCGCCAGCAGGTGGCAGTCCCCCAACGCTCCTTGATCAAGTTCCGAGGTCGAGGCCGACGGGTTCTTCGGTCCGGCGGCCAGCCCGCTCCAGAAAAGATTGTGCGGCCCACCGTCGAAACTGCCAGGTCGAAAGTAGAGATGGGGATCTGCGTTGACAATGAATGCCAATTGGTCCAGTGGCAGATTTTTGGCGAGCCAGTCGTAGTCCTCCCGCAGACTCAAAACAGTTTCCTGCGAAAGTATCTCGGTAATCATCAGGGCGGGCAGATGATCCAGAACCCATTCTCTTTCAGCAGGCGTGAGTCCTTGCAATGCTCTGCGCAGATCCCTGATCCCCACCTCGTCAGAACTGTTGAGTCGGGCGACAAGGTCCAGTGCGGCCTCAGTTTGGCCGGTGATGGCGTTGGATCCGACTACCGGGCCGAAGATTCCGGCCAGGACCGGGTCGCTGCCCATGGCCGGCATCGGGATATTTAAATTCGAGAGCGATTCCTCGGCCAAAATCAATGATGTAGCAAGCTGTTCCAACGTCTGTTGCACGCCTACCTGACAGGTGGTTCCCCGGGCGATGCCCACTGCCATCTGCTGATCCGGCGCGCCGAAATTGACATAGGTGGACGGTAGACCGGCCGCCTCGATCGCCAGCTGGTTGGCGAGTTCCCGGACGAAGGAGTCCTGCGCCTCATTGCAAATATTTGCCGCATCGATGGCTAT
>JBBSRY010000264.1:0-4549 GCA_038242595.1 Mycobacteriales bacterium | reverse complement strand
TTGCTTTCCAGCACACGGCGTGGCGGGTCCGGGATCTGAATGGGGACGCCGCCGGCTTGCGCACGGCCACTGAATGACCGACTCCCATACTTCGCCTCCCCCATCCGAGGCATCCCGCCACCCGAATGCCACACAGCCCATTGCACAGAGCGACCGACTACTTCCAGTGGCTCCATTTATCTCGATTCGATAACCATTCGCTTTCACATCAATCCGGTGGCTGCGATGGGGCGATCCACAGACGGCCCGCAAGGTTGAACCGCCCACCACCGACGCCACTATGCTTCCGCAGGTGAATCTCTGGGGGCGAGCGGCCGAGGTGGCCGTGCCAGCGCGGCTGGGATCCGGGTTTCGGTGGCTGGTTGCAGCGTCTTGGGTGAGCAATCTCGGCGACGGGATCATTCTTGCCGCCGGCCCGCTGCTGATTGCCTCCCTCACTGATGACGCCCGCCTGGTCGCGCTGGCTGCCACCTTGCAATGGCTCCCACCACTGCTGTTCGCGCTGGCCGCCGGAGTGGTGTCAGACCGGATTTCGCGTTGGCGAATAGTGCTGGTCGGCAATATCTCACGAGTACTGGTGCTCACCATGCTCATGACCGCCGTCCTCACCGACAACACCTCGATCCCCGTAGTGTTGATCGCCTTGTTCCTCCTGGGTTCGGCCGAAGTGTTTGTGGATAACACCTCGGCCACCCTGACCCCCATGATGGTCCCGCGCCGCGAGTTGGCCATTGCCAACGCCCGGATCCAGACCGGCTTCATCACGTTGAATCAGCTCGCCGGCCCGCCGCTGGGAGCCGCGCTCCTCGCCGCCGGGACGGTCTTTCCGTTCAGCACCCAGCTGGTACTGGTGGTGCTCTCGGTGGTGCTGCTGTCGCGGATGACGTTGCCACCGGTAGTGCGCACCGACACCCGCCGTGTGCATCACGACCTGATCGACGGCATTCGATGGGTGGCCCGCCATCGCGCGGTGCGCACGCTAATAGTGACAATCTTCGTCTTCAACATCACCTTTGGCGCGGCCTGGTCGGTGCTGGTGCTGTACGCGAAAGAACAGCTGGGCCTCAACGAGATCGGGTTCGGTCTGATCACCACGGCGGGCGCTCTCGGCGGGTTGATCGGGACCGCCGCCTACGGCCGGCTGACCCGGCGGATCTCGCTGAGCAATCTGATGCGGATCGGATTGATCATCGAGACCCTGGTTCACCTCGCGCTCGCGTTGACCACCACGGTCTGGGTCGCGATGCTGATCTTCGTCGTCTTCGGTGCGCACGCATTCATCTGGGGCACCACCTCGGTCACCGTGCGCCAACGCGCGGTGCCGGCTCACTTTCAGGGCCGGGTATCCGGAGTGAACAGCCTGGGGGTGTTCGGCGGCCTGGTGGCCGGGTCCGCACTGGGCGGCACACTGGCCCAACGCTGGGACGTCACGACACCGTTCTGGTTTGCCGGCATCGGGTCGGCGATCTTCGTGGTTCTCATCTGGCATCAGCTGCGCCATATCGCCCACGAGGATCAGCTGATTGACGGCAGCTCTTAGAAGAGGAACCCCGCTACCTTCTGAGCCGGTCGAGGTGGATACGGACTATGGTCCGGAGCCGTCACCCACCACCGGGTAAATCGACACTTCGGTGGCCTTGACCGCGAAGTGGACAGTCTTGCCCGGCACCAGGTCCAGATCTGCGACCGCTTCGGCAGTCACCGTGGCGTACACCACCTGATCCGAATTGCCCACGATCGCGCCGACCCGCACCAGGTCAGATTGCGGTTCCAGATCGGTGATCGTCACCGGCAGCTGGTTACGCGGCGAGCCGGTGGGTAGGTCAAGATGGATGGAGACGGCGCTCGGTCGAAAAACGGCCACCGCGGCCGCTCCCGGAACACACTGCGCATCGACGATCCCCTGGATCTGTACGCCGGAAACGGTATGAAGTCCGTGATCGCCAAGCCTCCCGGCGATCAAATTGATACCGGCGATCCGCGCCGCAAACGATGATCGTGGCTGACTCAAAACTGTTCGGGTAGGTCCATTCTCGACAATTCGACCGTTCTCGATGACGATCACCCGATCGGCCAGCGCTAACGCATCGATCAAATCGTGGGTGACCAGGAGTGCGGTGCGTCCATTTTCCTGTAGCACTTTTCGCAGCAACTGTCGTAAGGCCGGGGCTACCTCGACATCCAGAGCTGACATCGGCTCATCCAGCAGGAGCAGCGACGGATCGGCGGCCAGCGCCCGCGCAATCGCGATTCGTTGGGCCTGCCCGCCGGAAAGTTGCGAGGGTTTACGGTCGGCAAACTCCGTCGCGTCCACCTCGTCCAGCCATTTCATCGCCAGGTCCATGGCCTCGCGCCGGCCGAGACCGCGACTGCGTGGACCAAAGGCGACGTTGGCCGCTGCGCTCAGGTGCGGGAACAGCAGCGCCTGCTGGGCCAGCATGACGACTCCGCGACGGTAGGGCGGAATCCACTCGCCTCGTTCGACATCGACCAGAACCTTTTCGTCCAAGGCGATCCGCCCGGAATCAGGCCGCAGGATGCCCGAAATCATCGACAGCAAAGTGGATTTGCCGGCTCCGTTCGGCCCCAGAATCGCGACCACTTCGCCAGTGGCAATTTCCAGTTCGAAACTGACATCCCGGTCGGCAATGCCGGCGGCCATGGTCAGACTCACAGCGCCCCCTCGGTACCGCGACCGCGCGCGAGGATGATGACCACCACGGCTACCGCCACCAATACCAGTGAAAGTGCCACCGCTGCATCGGCATCGCTCTCGCGCTGTAGGTAGATCTCCAACGGCAGCGTCCTGGTAACTCCCTGCAGACTCCCCGCGAATGTCAAGGTGGCACCGAATTCGCCTAGTGCTCTGGCAAACGCCAGAACGGCTCCGGAGAACAGACCCGGCAGCACCAACGGAATCGTCACCCGCCGCAGCACCGTGGTGGGGTTGGCCCCGAGACCGCCGGCGATCAACTCGTACTGTCGGCCCGCTGTGCGCAAAGTACCTTCCAGGCTCAGTACCAGGAAGGGCAGCGCGACAAAGGTCTGGGCCAGCACCACCGCGGTCGTACTGAACGCAATTCGAATGCCGACAAATTGAAAAGTCTGCCCCAGCAGCCCTTGTCGACCGAAGGTGTAGAGCAGGGCGATGCCGCCCACGACCGGCGGTAACACCAGCGGCAGCAAGACCAGGGAACGAATCAGTCGCAGACCGGGGAATCGGGATCGAGCCAGCACCAGTGCCATCGGAGTCCCCAGCAGGACACACAGCACAGTACTGACCGCCGATGTCTTCAGGCTCAACTCCAGCGCGGCCAGCGAAGCGTCGGAGGTGATCAGGCTGCCGAATTGGCCCCAGTTGACCCGCAGCAACATTGCCAGCAGCGGCAGCACCACGAATGCCCCGCCGAGGACGGCCGGGATGAAAACCCACCGTGGTAAGCCGGAACCGGCTCCGGACCGCCGCCGGGCGCTGATGAATGTCACGGCGATGGGGCAAAGCCCGCAGCCCTGAGCACTTCCTGACCTGCCGGCCCGGCGACGTAGGCGGTAAATGCGGCGGCGGCGGCGGCGTTCTCGGTGTCCTTCAAAACCGCGATCGGGTAGGTGTTCACTGCTTCGGACGATTCAGGGAAGGCGATCGTCGTTACCCTGCCACCGGCTGCGGCGGCATCGGTGAGGTAAACCAGACCGGCATCGGCCTCGCCACTTGTCACCTTGTTCAACACGTCGGTCACAGACGATTCCTCGCTCACCGGAGTGAGGGTGACACCGGCGGCGGTTTCGACCTTTTCCGTTGCCGAACCACATGGAACTTCAGGGGCGCACACCACGAGGGCCACCTCAGTTTTCGCCAAATCGGCGAAGGAGGCGATTCCGGCCGGGTTCTCCGGTGGGGTGACGATGGTCAACGTGTTGGTCGCGAAGTTGACCAGCGCGCCATTCACCAGGCCGGCATCGGTCAGTTTGGTCATGTTCTTGGTGTCGGCCGAGGCAAACACATCGGCGGGGGCGCCGCCGATTACTTGGGTGACCAGGTCCGAGGAGCCGGCGAAGCTGAACGTCACGGTGGTCCCGGAGTACGCGCCCTGGAAACTCTCGCCAAGTTCGGTGAAGGCGTTCTTCAGGGAGGCTGCAGCGAAAACGGTGATAGCACCGGAGATGGCCTGGTCGCCGGCTGCTGAACTTTCCGCCGACAAACTCGACGCAGCGGTGGCGGAACAGCCCACCAGTACGGCGGACAGGAGCGTGGCAGTGACCACCGCGGGCAGGTGGAAACGACGTCTCGTCAACAATTCAGGACCTCCCAGGACCAACTACACGATTTTGCGGTAATTCACGAAGGATAGAGGCGCAAATGCGGGTCTATCAAGAATGCTCACGATTTCACACGGCGGTGGTGTCGCTTGAGGCCGGGTCCACCGCGCATTTCACCTATGTTGCGACCGTCATGCAACTGATATAATTCTGGGATGACCAGTGACGAACCAACGGCGGTCAGAACGATCGAGCAGGGCGTTCGCACCGATTTCCGAAATTCGATGAGCTA
>JBBSRY010000263.1:0-4551 GCA_038242595.1 Mycobacteriales bacterium | reverse complement strand
TCGGTCGTAGCCTCGGTATCGGTTTCCGGCCCGAGTTTTCGACTGACCGCCGACCGAATCAACGACACCGCCGAGATTCTCATTTCGGCGGCCGATAAGATTTCCGAACGGATGGGATTCCAGCGACCACGGCTGTCGCAGCCGGGCTGACCTCCACCTCAAGCAGATCGGGTCGAGCACTCTGGTTTGTATCAGTCGGATCAATCTTGCGCCTCAGCTTGCTCCTACGCACAGATAGCCCTTGACACTCCACGCCAGTCGTTCCATGCTGTTGCTCAACAAGCTACGTAATGCGTAATACGCAACGCCACAGAGTGTGAACCGGATGTACCGACGAAGGAGGCTTTTCGCGTGTCGCAGATTTTTGTTGGTGGAACCTGGATCGATACCCTCGGCGCGCCGCAGCGCGAAATCCATTGCCCCGCCGACGGTTCTGCGGTTCGTACTGTTCCAGACGCCACTACCGCCCAGACCATCACTGCGATCAAGGCGGCTCGCGACGCTTTCGATAACGGCCCATGGCCGAGTACCCCAGAACGCGAACGCGGCGCACTGCTCTTCCGGGTCGCCGACCTGCTGGTCCGGGACAAGGCGATCTACGCCAGGGCCGAGTCGCTGGACACCGGTAAGCGTCTGGTTGAGGCCGAATACGATATGGACGACATCACGGCCTGTTTTCGCTACTACGCGGCCAGCGCCGGGGTCGACGTGGGTCGCGTCGTCGACACCGGACGCCCCGATGCCATCAGCCGGATCACGGTGGCACCGGTGGGCGTTTGTTCGCTCATCACCCCCTGGAACTACCCCTTGCTCCAGGTCTCCTGGAAGGTGGCGCCGGCTCTGCTGGCCGGTAATACCTTCATCCTCAAGCCGAGCGAACTCACCCCGTCCACCGCCATGTTGTTGATGGACACACTGACCGAAGCCGGCCTGCCACCCGGGGTGGCCAATCTGGTAACCGGCACCGGCAAAGATGTCGGCTCGATCTTGACCTCGCACCCGGATGTTGATCTGGTCTCCTTCACCGGTGGTCTGGAGACCGGTAAGGCGATCATGGCTGCCGCCGCACCGACGGTAAAGAAGGTCGCCCTCGAATTGGGTGGCAAGAACCCGAATATCATCTTTCCCGACGCCGACTTCGACACCGCGGTGGACTACGCGATTACCGCGATTTTCCTGCACTCCGGCCAGGTCTGCAGTGCCGGGGCCCGGCTCATCGTGCACGAGTCCATCCACGATTCTTTTGTCGACGCCGTGGTAGCGCGGGCCGAGAACATCCGCCTGGGTGGACCTTTCGATGAAAATGCCGAGACCGGTACGCTGATCTCGGCGGCCCACCGCGCCAAGGTGGACGCCTATGTGCAGGCCGGGATCGCCGAGGGCGCCATCCTTCGCTGCGGCGGCAAAGCGCCTTCCGGCGAGCGGTTCGACAATGGTTTCTATTATCTACCAACGGTTCTCGATGGCTGCACCAGCAAGATGGAGGTGGTTCAGACCGAGTGCTTCGGTCCGGTGCTGACGGTGGAGACCTTCAGCACCGAAGCCGAAGCCATTGCGCTGGCCAATGACACGATCTACGGCCTGGCCGGCGCGGTGTGGACCAACGATGGTGGCCGCGGCCAACGCGTCGCCCAGGCACTGCGGCACGGCACCGTCTGGATCAATGACTACCACCCCTATCTGCCACAAGCAGAATGGGGCGGCTTCGGCCAGTCCGGCAACGGGCGCGAACTCGGTCCCACCGGGTTGGCCGAGTACCGCGAGATCAAGCACATCTGGCAGAACCTCACACCCGGGGTGCAGAACTGGTTCAGTCCTGTCCCACCAACGCCCGCAATCCCAGCCGAGCCGGTCTCCGCCGGAGCTGTTGCCGAAAGTTGCTGATAGGCAACCGATCCTCCCCCAACCGAGGAGCACACCAATGGCAGTACCGCCGCTTACCAAGAACGCATCATCAGATTCAGCAGTACCGGATTTCTCCGTCCGCGGCCTGTGGAAAGTTTTCGGCCACAAGGGTGACCGGATTCCCGCGGATCCGGAAATGGCCGGATTATCGTCGGCGGAAATCATGCAACGCACTGGATGTGTTCCGGCCGTGCGCGACCTGAACTTCGACGTCGCCCGCGGCGAGGTCTTCGTGATCATGGGTCTATCCGGCTCCGGTAAGTCAACTCTGGTCCGCTGCCTGACCCGGCTGATCGAACCCACCACCGGTCTCATCGAGCTCGAGGGCAACGACATCATGGCGGCCTCCCAGGGCGCCCTGCGAGATCTACGGCGACGCAAGATGTCGATGGTCTTCCAACACTTTGGCTTGCTGCCGCACCGCAGTGTGATCGACAATGTGGCCTACGGACTGGAGATTCGCGGCGCCGCCAAAACCGAGCGATACACACGGGCCCGTGAAGTGATCAGCCTGGTCGGGCTGGACGGTTACGAAGATCGTTTCCCGGATCAGCTTTCCGGCGGTATGCAGCAACGAGTCGGGCTGGCCCGAGCGCTGGCCAACAATCCGGATGTGTTGCTCTTCGACGAACCGTTCTCCGCCCTCGATCCGCTGATCCGACGGGACATGCAGGCGGAAGTCATTCGCCTGCACCAAGACATGGGCAAGACGATGGTCTTCATCACCCACGACCTGTCCGAAGCACTCAAACTCGGCGATCGCATTCTGATCATGCGGGATGGCGAATTGGTTCAGATCGGCACCGGCGATGAGTTGGTCGGCGCCCCGGCAGATGACTACGTTGCCGATTTCGTCTCCGAAGTCCCGAAAGCAGATGTTCTGACCCTGAAATGGATCGTTCGGCAGCCATCGGCGCCAAATCACTCCGCTGAGACCGCACTACCGACCGCCGTCGGGCCCGCACTGCCGTCCAGCACGGTGATCCGGGATGCGATCCCGATGGTGATGTCTTCGGAACTACCGATCCAGGTCATCGAGGACAGCCGTCCGATCGGAGTGGTTACTCGCGACGACATATTGGCTCTCGTGGCCGGTCACAAGGCAGCCTGATGGCCACGGCCACCGTTACGGAAACCCGACCGGCACCGCAGGTCGTGCGACCCCCGGTCAAGAAGCCGACGACCAAACTGCTGATCATCCTCGGCACGATTGCGGTGTGGGTGTTGTGTTGGTTCGTATTTCGGGGTCAACTCACCTTGCCACTTGGATCAAAGACCAATACCGACGTGCACCAGAGCCTGAACGACTTCAATGCCTGGGTCGGCTCCGGCCGCAGCACCAGCGGTATTTTCACGTACTTCTTCAACCCGATCAGCGATGCGGTCGGCTGGTTCGTGAACGGCTTGATCGAATTGTTTGCCCGCACTTCCGACGGGAAGCGACTCCCCGACATCGGCTGGCTCGGAATGCTGGCCCTGCTGACCTGGATCGCCTACGCGGTGGGCAACTCCAAAGTGGCATTGCTGACCGTGCTGGGATTCGCATTCATTGCGCTGCAGGGTCTCTGGGTCGATGCAATGTTGACTCTTGCACTTACTCTGGCCGCCGTGCTGATCGCACTGCTGTTCGCCATCCCGCTGGGCATCTGGGCCGGCGTCAGCGATCGATTCAACAAGTTCATCACCCCAGTTCTCGATTTCATGCAGACCATGCCGTCCTTCGTCTATCTGGCGCCGTTGGCGCTGTTCTTCGGCATCGGACCGGCCGCCGCCGTAGTTGTCACCTTTATCTACGCCGCCCCGCCGACTATTCGGGTCACGTCGCACGGAATCCGGCAGATTCCGCAAACCACCAGGGAGGCAGTGGATTCCCTCGGTGTGACCGGGCGCCAGCGACTGACGACGGTCCTGCTGCCGATGGCCAAGAAAACCATCGTGCTCGGTATCAACCAGACCATGATGGCGGCGCTGTCGATGGTCACCATCACCGCGCTGATCTCGGCTCCGGGTCTTGGCCAGGTGGTGTTCCGGGCGTTGACCGCGCTCCAGGTCGGAGTTGCCTTCAATGCCGGTCTGGCGATCGTGGTGATGGCCATCGTGATCGATCGGGTCACCACCGCCGCCAGCCAGCGAGCCGAAATCGGCGCCAGGGCGAAGAAACCCACCATCAAGTTCCTGCGTCCGGGACTCATTGTTGGTGGTGGCATCCTCGCCGTGGTCGCGATCTACCTCTCCCGCTCGTTCCTCTGGGCAGCCCAGGTCAACAAGGATTGGTCCTTCGGCGGCGCGATCAAGGAAGCCGCCGATGCGGCCTCAGATTTTGCCAAGGACAACTTCTATTTCCTGACCAAGGCCACTCGAGATTTCATCACCAACAACATCCTCAATCCGTTCCAGTCGATGCTAACCGACACCCCGTGGATTGTCGTCGCGTTGGTCATCGTGGTTTTGGCCCTGATCATCGGCAATGTGCGGGCTGCCATCGTGACCGCCATTTCGCTGGGCCTGATCTTGTACGTCGGACTGTGGTTCGACTCGATGGCCACACTGGCAGCAACCCTGGTCGCCACCGTGCTGGTGATGATCATCTCGGTGATCCTCGGGACCTGGATGGGTCGTAACCGTCGCGCTGACGTGCTTGTGCGG
>JBBSRY010000262.1:0-4555 GCA_038242595.1 Mycobacteriales bacterium | reverse complement strand
TCGGCGCCGACGGTTGGGCGAGGTCGAAAACCACGTTATCCAAGCGGAAGTCACCGTGCACGATAGTGCCGACCGTCGGCTTTGGAACCTGGTCGGCCAGTGCGGTACGTAATTGCGCCATGCCGGGAAGGACTCGACTGGTGGAGGAATCCAACTGAGCCGACCACCGTCGGAGCTGGCGTTCGTTGTACCCGGCTACCCGACCGAAATCGGCCAATCCCACCGCCGCCGGTTCCACCAGGTGCAAATCTGCCAAACAATCGATCAGCGAAAACGCAATGGCTTTTACCGTTTCGGCTCCGGCGGCGGCCAGCTGGTCGGAACTGCGAAAGATGGTCCCCGACACGCTCTGCATCAGGTAGAAGGGCGAACCGATCACGTCGGGGTCCGCGCAAAAGTGCACGGTATGGGGGACCGGGATGGGGGAGGCTCCCAGCGCCGAGATGACTCGGAACTCGCGCTTCATATCGTGGGCCGATGGCAGCACGTGCCCCAACGGTTGGCGACGAAGCACGTATTCGGCTGTCCCGGTGAGTAGTCGATAGGTCAGATTCGACCGACCTCCGGCTATCAGTTCGGCCGTCACGTGTGGCACTTTGTCGGGTGCGACCAAATCCGGCACCGCCGACGTCAGATAGGTTGTCAGTCGTTCCAGATCCAGACCGGGGATGCTCACGACGACCAAGCTGTCGAGTCGACCTGCTGTTGAATCCGGTTCATTCCGCTGAGCCATCGATCCGGGTCGGCGGCCCGTCGCCGATAGAACTCGGCGACCTCCGGATGCGGTAGAATCAAAAAGTTGTTGCCCTGCAACGCTTCCAGCACATGATCGGCCAACTCTTCCGGGCTGATCGCCGCATCTGACAGTAGTAACCTGCCGGCCGGACCGCCGGCGTCGAGCAAAGCGGTGGTGACGCCCTGCGGACAGAGCGCCTGGACGAGCACCCCGCGGTGTTCGTAGGTGGCGCGCAGCCATTCGGCAAATCCCAGGGCGGCATGTTTGGTCACCGAATAGGGAGCACTACCCAGCATGGTGAGCAATCCGGCCGCGGAAACAGTGGTGACCAGGCGACCGGAGCCGCGTTCGAGCCAACGCGGCAGCAACTCACGGGCGGCATAAACATGGGACATCACATTGACCTCCCAGCCGGCTTGCCACAGCGCATCCTCGGCGTCCATCGAACCAACCGGTGCGATGCCGGCATTGGCGAAGAAGATGTCGATCTCTCCCATGGCATCTCGGGCCGACTGCACCAGATGGGAGACGAAGGTGCTGTCGGAAACATCACCGGGCAGAGCTGCTGCGCCGATGTCAGCAGCCACCGCAGCGGCCAGATCCGCATCAAGATCATTGACCAGGACGGTTGCACCGGCGAAGGCGCAGGCGCGGGCCAGCGCCGCGCCGATCCCCGCCCCGGCGCCGGTCACCACCACGGACTTACCGATCAATGCTTGTTCTGCAGCGGGTCTACTCATTCGATGCCACCGGTCTGACTCAGTCCGCCGTCGATGACAAAACTTTGCCCCGTCACCCAACTGGCCTGCTCGGACACCAGGAAGGAGACCATATTGGCGATGTCCACCGGCTCGCCCAGCCGGCCGAGCGGGTAGTGGGCTGCCACCTGTTCTTCCTTGCCCTCGTAAAGGGCGGCGGCAAATTGAGTCTTGACGACGGCTGGTGCCACCGCATTGACCCTGACTTTCGGACCGAGTTCGACGGCCAGACACGCGGTCAGATGATCAACGGCAGCCTTGGAGATTCCGTAGAAACTGATTCCAGGGGCGGGCCTGGTGGAAGAAACCGACGACACATTGATGACGCAGCCACCCCGTTGGCCCATTCCTGCTGAACCGCTACTGCCGGCGGACTCTGATGGAACCCCGTGGAATACCTGTTGCACCCAGCCGAGAGTGCCGATGAGGTTCACCTCCAAGATCTTGCGTGCCATTTTCAGATCCAGGTCGACCAGCGGTCCGTAGGACGGATTGATGCCGGCATTGTTGACCAAAATGTCGATGGGACCGAAGGTTTCGTTGATCTGCCGAATAGTCGCGGTTCGATGGTTCTGGTCATCGGCCTTGCCGGCGATGCCGATGGCCACGGCCGGGCCACCCAGCGCGACAACCGCCTCTGCCAGCGCTTGCGATCCGCGTGCGGTGATTGCCACCCGGGCGCCGTCGGCCACCAGGCGCTGCGCGATGGCAAAGCCGATCCCGCGGCTGGCACCGGTGATCAGGGCTACTCGGCCGGTCAACTGTCCGCCGAGCGTGGGCGGGATGGGGGACACAGACATCAGGCTCCTTTGCCATCAGTGAGCCCGATCAGCATGGCGATCCGGCCCCGCCCCAACAAACTACACCGGCAATGCAATTAGTCGATGGCGGGGCATCAACGGCCAATGGCGTCCGGGATCAACCCGAACGCCACCGGCGTTACCCTGCGCGTTGGTCGTGCGGAGTCCAGACCCGCGCTCGTTGGTCGCGCGAAGTCGAGACCTCTAGATGTCGAAGTACATCGCAAACTCATGCGGGTGTGGGCGCAACCGGATGGCATCGATTTCCTCGCGCTTGAGGCGGATCCAGGTCTCGATCAGGTCGGGGGTGAAAACGCCACCCTCGAGTAGGTAATCGTGATCGGCCTCGAGGTTGTTGATGACTTCGTCCAGCGAGGACGGAACCTGGGGGATGTTGGCGGCCTCGTCCGGCGGCAACTCGTAGAGATCCTTGTCCACCGGGGCCGGTGGTTCGATCTTGTTCTTGATGCCGTCCAGACCGGCCATCATCATGGCGGAGAAGGCAAGGTACGGGTTTGCCGACGGATCCGGGCAACGGAATTCAAGCCGTTTGGCCTTGGCGTTGGTCCCGGTCAGCGGGATGCGGATGCAGGCAGAACGATTGCGGGCCGAGTAGACCAGGTTGACCGGGGCTTCGTAGCCGGGCACCAGGCGGTGATAGGAGTTCACCGTCGGATTGGTGAACGCCAGCAGCGACGGTGCGTGGTGCAGCAGACCACCGATGTAGTAGCGAGCCATATCGGAGAGCCCACCGTAGCCGGTCTCGTCGTAGAACAGCGGCTTGCCGTCTTTCCAGAGGGACTGGTGGGCATGCATGCCGGAACCGTTGTCCCCAAAGAGTGGCTTTGGCATGAAGGTGACAGTCTTGCCCTGCGCCCAGGCGGTGTTCTTGATGACGTATTTGAACAACATCACCTCGTCGGCCGAGGCCAGCAGGGTGTTGAACTTGTAATTGATCTCGGCCTGGCCACCGCTACCCACCTCGTGGTGGCCGCGCTCGACCTCGAATCCAGTGCTGATCAGGTTGGCGGTCATATCCTCGCGAAGGTCGGCCTGGTGATCGTATGGCGGCACCGGGAAGTAGCCACCCTTGAATCGGGTCTTGTAGCCGAGGTTTCCGCCCTCTTCCTTACGAGCGGTGTTCCACCAGCCCTCCTCGGAGTCGACCTCGTAGAAGGAGCCGTTGGCCTTGGTCTCGAAGCGCACATCATCGAAAACGTAGAATTCGGCCTCGGCGCCGAAGAAACAGGTGTCTGCGAAACCGGTGGACGTCAGGTATTCCTCCGCTTTGCGGGCCACGTTGCGGGGGTCGCGTGAATACGGCTGCAGGGTCAGCGGGTCGTGCACGAAGAAGTTCAGGTTGATCGTCTTACGCTTGCGGAATGGATCCAGACGAGCGGTACTGACGTCAGGCAGCAGCGTCATATCGGACTCGTGGATCGACTGAAAGCCCTTGATGGACGAGCCGTCGAACGCCATTCCGGCGGCCAGTGTTTCCACCGTCACCGTCTTGGCGGGCACGGTGAGGTGGTTCATGATGCCGGGCAAATCGCAGAATCGAATGTCGAGAACTTCGACATCATTTTCGGCGATGTATGCAACCAGCTCTTCGGGTGTGGAGAACACGCACACGCTCCTTGTCGGTAATGCAGTGATCGATCTTGCGCCGGGTAAACGGCGGAACCTTTGAAAATTAGGCGGACGGTGTTGCTGATCCGTCTCGTGATTGTTTCGTGGCGGTTAACGCGAGCTGTTCGGGCAGTGGTTCACGACACCTCAGTGACCGTCTGTGTCGGCTCTGCTACCCGGGTAACCCGGGCGCAACCTTAAACTGGACAGATGCGCAGCAATCCACCTGTCCCGAGCTTCAGCACATCAAATCTTGGTTCCAGCCAACTGTCTCATGGCGAATCCTCACGTTGTTGGTCGGAACGGTGAGCATGGCCGAAGAGTGGCCCGGGAGCAGATTTGGGGCTCCTGCCACCGGACCTGGATCGGTGGCCGATGGTGCCCACCGGGTCGGTGCTTTTCTGATCGACATTGCGCTGTCGGCGGGAATCGCGTGGATTTTCACCGCACCTGCTGCACCACAGAACTGGAGTCTGGTCCCGTGGGCGGTGATAACCGTTGTTGGCGTGGCAGTGTTTGGTCAGACGCCCGGCCATGTCGTCGTCGGTATCCGGGTGGCTAGATTTCGTGCAGGTGGGACGGTCAAGTTTGTGGGGCTCTGGGCGGTCCCACGCGCGGCACTGGTGGCGCTG
>JBBSRY010000261.1:0-4557 GCA_038242595.1 Mycobacteriales bacterium | reverse complement strand
TGTCAGCTTGCCAAAAGGGCTGGTTGGGGATATCCCCAACCAGCCCTTTTTACTGTTGGTTGAGGATATCCCGCCGTGCTGTTATCTTAAATGGGAATCATTCCCGTTACTGATGACAACTCGCTACTGGAGACCTCTTTGCCTTCCCCTCGCTACCTTCTCGCCACCATCGCTGCCGCCGGAGTTGCGCTCGCCGGCTGCTCTACACCACCCAACGGCTTGCCAGAAACTTCAGCGGCGGCCGCCGGTGCGGTCAAGATCGTCACTTCCACCAACGTCTGGGCCGCGGTTGCGACTGCCGTTGGCGGCGACCTCGTATCGGTCAGTGCGGTCCTGGACGATCCGAGCGCCGATCCGCACTCCTTTGAAGCCACCCCGGCTACCAAACTTGCGATGTCCGACGCCGCGGTCGTACTGGTCAACGGCGGCGGCTACGACGATTGGGCCATCGAAACCGTTGAGTCGCTCGATGCCCCACCGACCGTGATCAACGCGGTGCAGGTCTCCGGTTTGGACGCCGCAACAGCAGCACCAGCGCAACCGGTTGAAGAATCCGAGACCACCGAATCACCTGAAGAAGAAGCCGGCCACGAGGGTCACAACCACGGCGAATTCAACGAGCACGTCTTCTACGACCTGGATTCGGTCATCAGGGTTGCCGACGCGCTGGCCGCCCAACTCGGCGTCGTCTCCCCTGATAACGCGACCGCTTTTACCGGCAACGCCGCGAAGTTCACTGCCAAGCTCGACACCCTGAAAGAGGCGGCAGCCGACATCGGCTCCCAGCACCCGGATACCGACGTTATCTCCACCGAGCCGGTGGTCGGATACCTGCTGGAAGATATGGGTATCCACGACATCACCCCGGAGGCATTTTCCGCGGCCGTCGAAACTGATGCCGAGGTCTCGGTGAAGGATTTGGCCGACACCAAGGACCTGATCACCAGCAGACAGGCCGCCCTGCTGTTCAACAACATCCAGACCTCAGGAACCGTCACCGACGATCTGGTCGCCACCGCTGAGTCGGCCGGCATTGCGGTGATCGGCGTCACCGAAACCCTGCCGGAAGGCACTTCTGATTACGCCGGCTGGATCGAAGGCACCATCAATGCGGTGTCGGGGGACCTGAGCAAGTAAGTTTTAACTCCAGATCATGAAGACAGTCAGATGAATTCACCCAGGACCGACACACCGCACCGGGGCCCGCAATCGCCGCCCCCGGTTGCTGTGCGTTTGCGTAATGCCACCTTGGCCTCTGGCTCCAGAGTGCTCTGGGAAGATCTGGACCTGGACATCGCGGCCGGCGAGTTCATCGCCGTGCTTGGCCCCAACGGCGCCGGTAAGACTTCGCTGCTCCGTGTCCTGCTCGGACAGCAGCCGTTATCGGCCGGCACGGTGGAGGTGGGCGGACGCCCGGTCCGTCGTGGCTCCTCGACCATCGGCTACGTCCCACAACAGAAGAACTTTGACCCCGGCCTACCGGTGCGGGGTCGCGATCTGGTCGGGTTCGGTATCGATGGTCATCGCTGGGGATTCACCATCCCCCATCGGCAACGCTCGCAAAAAGTCGCCAAGGCGCTGGCGACGGTGAATGCCGCCAGCTTCGCCGAGGTACCGATCGGCATGCTCTCCGGCGGTGAACAGCAACGGCTACGGATTGCCCAGGCGTTGGTCACCGATCCCACCGTGCTGCTCTGCGATGAACCCCTGCTGAGTCTGGATCTGGCCCATCAGCAATCGGTCAGCGCGTTGATCAAGGAACGCAGCGTGCAGACCAAGACCGCTGTCGTCTTCGTGACCCACGAGATCAACCCGATCCTGGACAAAGTCGACCGGGTCATCTATCTGGTCAATGGTCGGTTCAAGATCGGCACCGCCGTAGAAGTGATCTCCTCCCCCGTGCTGTCGGACCTGTTCGGCACCCCCATCGAGGTGGTCGAGGCCGGCGGGCGATTGCTCATCATCGGCAGCGAGACCTATCCGCACCATCACGAGACTCATTGATGGGCAAACTCTGATGGACAACCTGTTGGCCTGGCTTTCCCAGTTCTTCTCGTTCACCGATTTCGACCGACTGGTTCCATTGGTCACGCTGTCGCTGATCGCCGCAGTGATCATGGGCCTGATGGCCGGTGTCATCGGGCCGATGGTGCAGGCACGAGATCTGGCTTTCGCCGTTCACGGCACCGCCGAGTTGTCCTTCACCGGTGCGGCGGCGGCGCTGTTGTTCTTCGGAACCGATTGGGTGGTGCAGGGTTCTATCGTCGGTTCGGTGATCGCCGCGATCATCTTCGGTCTGCTCGGTATCCGGGCGCATGACCGCAATTCGGCAATTGGTGTGGTGATGGCATTCGGACTGGGGCTCGGAGTGCTGTTCATCGCCATCTACCCCGGCCGGTCGGCCAACAAATTTGGCGCCCTCGTGGGTCAGCCGTCGGCGGTGAACGGCGACCAACTGATGACACTGTCCATCGTGGCGGTGATCGTCCTTGGCGCCATGGCCGTGCTCTGGCGGCCGTTGTTCTTCGCCTCGGTTGATACCGATGTTGCAGTTTCTCGCGGTGTGCCGGTCCGGTTGTTGTCCCCGATCTTCATGATCCTGCTCGGTCTCACGGTGGCAATGGCAGTTCAAATCGTGGGCGCCCTGTTGGTGCTCTCCCTGTTGATCACGCCGACGGCCGCCGCCACCAGGGTCACCGCCTCGCCGATCAAGGTAATAGTGCTGTCCACCATCTTCGCGGTGGTCTCTGCTGTCGGTGGCGTGCTGCTGGCTCTGTCCCCCGGATTACCGATCAGTCCCTACGTCACCACCATCTCGTTCCTGATCTACATCGGGTGCCGAGTGGTCGGCGCAGTGCGCGCCCGCAGCGGATGGTCCCGGCGTCTTCTTCCGGCCTGATCTGCCCGCATTTGGTACACAGTTCGTGTCCATCGTCGGGCGAGGCGTCGTTGGGCGAGCCGATTGCGGGGTGGCACCACACACGGCCTTCAGTTGGCCACAACGACTGCAACATTTGTGTGGTGCTGAAGGCTGTGTGTGGTCAGATCGGAGTCGAGACCCCACCCCACCATCCGTGCGTTAGTTTCATTCTGTGACACACACTCAGGATTCCCGTCCACGCCACCTGCGCGTGGTCCCGGATTCGGCGACCGAAAGTGGACAGAAGTTCCGGTCTGATCGACGTTCGGTCCCGGTGACCTACGTTTTGCACGTTGCACTCCAAGAAATCACCCCGATCATCTGGCGCCGGCTCGAGGCTCGTTCGGACCTTTTACTTCCCGACTTTCATCTCGCACTGCAGTCGGCGCTCGGTTGGACCAACTCGCACCTGCACATGTTCGAGAAGAAGCAGTCCCCCGGTGACCTGCGCGGCGAACTATATCTGGACCAGGGAAGTATTGATGAGGGAATGAGCGGGGTCGATGAGGCCGGGGTGCGGCTCGACCAACTTCTCGACGCTCCGGGTGACACTCTTGACTATGAGTACGATTTCGGCGATAGCTGGCAACACATCATCACTCTGGAAGCCGTGGTCGAACTGCGTTCCGGTACCGCGGCGGTGATCTGCGTCGCGGGTGCCAGATCCGCGCCACCGGAAGACGCCGGCGGCGTGTCGGGCTACGAAAGCCTCGTCGAAGCGCTGGCGGACCCTGGACATCCCGAGCACGACTCTTTCAGAACGTGGGCCGGTCCGGACTTCGCGCCGGACAACTTCTCCAAGACTGCGACGAACGACCGTCTGGCCACCTGGTCGCAGCGGCGGGCCGCTGTGGTGCCTGCCGGTCTCACTGCAGCCCTTGATCGACTGTACGGCCCGCTGCAGGACCAGCTTTGGTCATGGATCTTCGACGCGCAGTCGGCCGACCCCTTGACCTAGGGGGTGGCCGAACGACTGACCTACCCGTACCGCTGGCTCTTGGAACGTGTTGGTACCGAGGGGATCAAGCTGACCTCGGCCGGATATCTACCACCGGCACATGTCGAAGCCGCTGCCGCAGCATTAGATTTCGGTGACGAATGGATCGGCACCCTCAACCGCGAGAACCAGACGATACCGATGCTGGAACTCCGGGAATCTGCGCAGGACCTGGGCTTACTTCGCAAGGCCAAGGGGCACCTGAGTGTCACCGCGGCCGGTCGAAAGTTATTGACCTCGCCTTTGGGTCTGGCCAAACACATCGCCACCCGCCTGCCACTGGGTAAAGCCGCTTATGAGCAGCAGGCCGGATTGATGGCACTTCTGCATTTTGCGGCCGGTCGGACGCCGGACTACCCGCTGATCGCCGAGATGTTGACCGCCCAGGGATGGCGGGTGGAAAGCGGTGCGCTGAACGAGCACGACAGCTACCGAGCCGCGGAACACACCATCACGGTGCTGCGGCGCCTTCAGGTTCAGCCCAACTGGCGAGGAATGAAAACACGGGGAATCACCAGCGACGCGAGAACCTTCGCCGTGGCCGCCCTCCGGCTATCACGGCAGACCGCGGGGACGCACCAGCCGTGAGATCGCGGGGCGGCACCACACACCGCCTTCAGCCAGCCACAACGACTGCAAC
>JBBSRY010000260.1:0-4573 GCA_038242595.1 Mycobacteriales bacterium | reverse complement strand
TTGCCCAGCGCGGTGGCCTCGACCGGTCCGCAGTAGACTGGCAACCCGGTGGCGTCGGCCGAAACCTGGGACAGCAGAGTGTGATTGGCTCCGCCACCGACAATATTGATACTCGGTGACCGACGCCCCGTCGCGGCAGCAATATCGTTGACGGTGGCGCGGTAGCTCAGGGCGAGAGAATCAACGACACAGCGGGCCACTTCACCAATAGTCTGCGGAACCGGTAGAGCGCGCTTGGCGCAGTAGGCCCGGATCCGGCTTGGCATATCTCCCGGCGGCAGGAAATCCATCGCATCCGGATTGATGATGCTGACCAAAGGGGTTTCCCGTGATGCCATTTCAGCGATCTGCGGGTAGGTAAGATCGGTGCCTTCCGATGCCCACTGACGCCGGCACTGCTGCAGGATCCACAGTCCCATCACATTGCGCAGTAGTCGAATGGTGCCGTGGTAACCGCCCTCGTTGGTCAGATTTTTGGCCTGGGTGTCGGCGTTGACAATGGCATCCCCGATTTCAACACCGGCCAATGACCAGGTTCCGGAGGAGATGAACAACCCGCCCGGTTGGGCAAACGGCACGGCCACCACGGCACTGGCCGTATCGTGTCCGGGCGGCAGGATGACCCGCGCTCCGGCCAACTGCCCGGTGGCCAGGTCACCGGTGATACCGCCGACGTCGGTTCCGGAAGAGACAATTTCGGGCAGCATGTGGGTCGGGACGCCGAGGCTTTCCAGCAGTTCGGTGGCCCACTGCCCGGTCGCCATGTTCATCGCACCGGTGGTGGACGCCGCGGTGTATTCGGTTACCTGACTTCCGGAAAGCAAGTGGTGGAAGACATCAGGCATCATCAGCAGTTTCCGGGCCTGCTGCAGTCGATTCGGCATGGTGCGAACATCGGCCATCAGAGCGAAGAGCGAGTTGATCTGCATGATCTGAGTGCCGGTCGCTTGATATAGCGCTGCCGACCCCACTTCGGCCAGGGCCTTGGCCAGCGATTCGGAGTTGCGTTCGTCCCGGTAGCTGATCGGGGCGTCGATGAGAGCGCCCGGTGTCGCTGAATCGGCGTTGCCGAGCAACCCGTAATCCACCCCCCAGGTGTCTACTCCGACGGCGGCAATCGGTCGGTCTCCCACTGCCAGATCAGCGAGCGCGGAACTGATCTGGCTCCACAACCCGTCGACATCCCAGCGCAGCGCGCCATCGCGGCGACTCGGCGTATTGGCAAATCGTCGCTGCACCTGCAGATCAAGCTTGACACCGTCGAAGTTCGCGGTGACCACACGCCCACTCTCGGCGCCCAGATCGACTGCGGCGACGGTAATTCGCCCGTGATCAGTGCTCATCCGGCCACGACCAGCGCGGTGGTCGGGGCCGCTACATGCAGGGGCACGCCCACTGCGGCCCACTCGTCGGAGACGGTGGGGCTGACATTCTCATCGGTGTAGAGGGCGGTGACGGACTTGGTCGGGGTAAATGAGTGCAGTCCGAAGCGGCCGACCTTGGAGGAATCGAAAAGGGCGAAGACCTGATCGCAGGAGCGGGCCAGATACCGCTTGGCCTCGGCCTCTTCGACGGCCAGGTCCATCAGACCGTGCTGTACCGAAAGTCCTTTGACCCCAAAGAATCCCTTGTCGATCCGGCCGCGGCCGGCCAGCACGTCACCGATCGGGCCGACCATGGAACCGGCGGAGCGACGCAGCACGCCGCCGGGCATCAGCACCATCGCGTTGGAGTGTTCCATGAAAAGGGTGGCCACCTTCATGCCATTGGTGATCACCACCAATGAACGCCTGTCGAGAATTTCGTGCGCGAGGTAGTAACAGGTTGTCGAAGCGTCGATGGCCACCACATCGCCGTCGTTGACCAACCGCGCGGCCCGCGAGGCGATGGCCTGTTTGGCCGCCCGCGAGTGTCGCAGTCGCATCTCGAAAGCCCCCTCATCGGCGGTCCCAGCGGCGACTGCGCCACCGCGGATCCGGCGCAGCATCGATCGCTGCTCCAAGCCGTCGAGATCCTTGCGAATGGTGACAGCGGAGACGCCGAGGCGCTCGACCAAGTCGTTCACCATGACCCGCCCGCTGGCCTCGAGATCGGAAAGGATGGCCTGTGCTCGTTCGACCTCGTCCAACGAACTCATGGCAATCCTCCTCGGCTTCAATGGCGGGGGTAAAGCTGGGGGGGTACAGCTGGCGGGGTAGAAGTCGTCTTTCGTGGAGCAGGTCACATCCGCTTCGAAAGATGAACGTAACGAGGCAACGCCCTGTCGTCAACAAACGAAAGTCAAACGAAACCCAGGTATTTGCGAAACGTCGCAATCCTTGTTTCGGAGGTGCGTCCGAACGGGAACGGCCCCCAGATCTTTGCAGGTCAGGGGGCCGCTTTCAAGATGCGGGTTATGAGATTGTTATGTTGCAGTCAGGCAACTCACGAAACCAAGGAGGAATCGAAGGAGATACCCGTACTTTCGTTCCAGACTGCAGCCGACTTACCGCCCGCTGACCTCCACCGAATCTCGCGACTGGGATGGCCCGTCTGTCTTATCCAGATTTGCCAGCAACTTTTCACCCTCGATATCCACATTCGGCAGTGACTTGTCCAACCATTTGGGCAGGTACCAGGCGGACTTGCCCAGCAATGTCATCAGCGCCGGAACCAATGTCATTCGCACCACGAAGGCGTCCACCAACACACCAAAGCCAAGGGCGAAACCGATCGAGGCGATGATGGTGTCCGGCGCCAGGATGAAGCCGGCAAACACACTGGTCATAATGATGGCGGCTGCGGTCACTACGCGGGAACCATGGGTAAAGCCGGTGCGAACGGCCATCTGTGCGCCCTGCCTGGTATTGGCGCCATGCACAAAGGACTCACGCATCCCGGCCACCAGGAATACCTCGTAGTCCATCGCCAAACCGAACAACACACCGATCAGCAGGATGGGCAGGAACGACACGATGGGCGCCGGGGTTTCGACCAGACCGAACCATCCCCACTGGTAGATCGCGACCACCACACCGAAAGAAGCGCCGATCGAGAGCAGGAAACCGAGCGCAGCCTTGATCGGGACCACGACGGACCGGAAGACCAACATCAACAGGATCAGGGCCAGCCCGATGACGATGATGAGGTAGATCGGCAGCGCGTCGGCAAGTTTCTCCGAAATGTCGATGACCAAGGCGGTCTGGCCGGTTACGGCGATTTGACTTCCGGTGGGATCACCAAGAGCGGCGGCCTGATCGCGAATATTGTGGACCAGATCCTCGGTGGCCACGTCCCCGGGAGCTGACTGCGGGATGACGGTGATCGCGTAGAACGTGCCGTCGGCGGAGGCGCTGCCGATGGAGGCATTGACAACGTCGGGCGTGACCTTCAAGGCCTCGATGGTCTGCGCGACCACCTGCTGGGCCACGGCGGGATCGTCCTGGGCAACGGTGACGATCAACGGACCGTTGACACCGGGGCCGAAGCCGGCGGCCAACATGTCGTAGGCCTGGCGATTGGTGGAGTCCAGTGACTTCACCCCGTCATCGGGGAGTGAGAGATGCAAACTGGTGGTAGGCAGCGCCATGGCGCCCAGACCGAGCACCCCGACGATGAGAACGATTGCCGGGTAACGGGAAACGAAGGTGACCCAACGGTTGACCTTCTCCTCTTTCGGCTCGGCTGGTGTGGTGTCTGCGTCCCGCTCGGTGGGGGTGGGGTGTGCGGCCAGTGCGGCCCGCTGTTTTTTGCCCAAAACCTTCAACCCCGCGAACCCCAGCAAGGCGGGCAGCAGTGTGATGGCAATCAGTACAGCGATGGCCACCGTGCCCGCTGCGGCCAGACCCATGACGGTCAGGAACGGAATACCCACCACCGAGAGCGCAGCCAGCGCGATCAACACGGTCAGCCCGGCGAAGACGACGGCGGACCCGGCCGTTCCGGTGGCCCGTCCGATGGATTCACTGACATCCATCCCCTCTGCCACCTGTTTGCGGTGCCGGGTGACGATGAACAACGCGTAGTCGATACCCACGGCCAATCCCAGCATCAAGGCCAGAATAGGTGCGGTGCTTGACATTTCAACCCAAGCGGACACAATCAGTACCCCGGAGAGTCCGACCGCGATACCGATCAGGGCGGTGAGCATCGGCAGACCGGCGGCAACGATAGAGCCGAACATGATCAGCAGCACCACGAGGGCGACGGCCACACCAAGACCCTCGGTGGATCCGATGGCCGGTGTCTGCTTCACGGCAGCGCCGCTCAGTTCGATCTCAAGACCGTTTCCCGCACTGGTTTCGGCGATGTCGGCCAGAGCTTCCTGCGTTGCCACCGGGATCGCCGAGATCTCCCCGGCCAATTGAATGGTGGCAAAACCTACTCGACCGGCCGGCGGTGCAAGCTGCGGCTGGGCCTGCGGATTGACCGGAGCTGCGACGCCGCCGGGCAAACTGACCTGGCCGGTCAGCGGGTCCACCACGGCCAGCACGCCAGGCAAATTCACCGCTTTGGTCAGCACCTCACCGATGGTCGCGGCGTATTCCGGCTGCGTCAGCGATTGGCCCTCGGGGGCAGCGAACACAATCCGTCC
>JBBSRY010000259.1:0-4582 GCA_038242595.1 Mycobacteriales bacterium | reverse complement strand
CGGCCTGATCATGCGAGTAGTAAAAAGCAATAGCTACCACCATCATTGCGGACCTGGTGGGGCGCCGAGTGAACAGCCAGGTTATCACCAGGATGCGTCGGCGTATTTAGCCGACGCGGGTTCCACGACCAACGCGGGTTCCACGGCCTACACGGGTGCCACGGCCTACACGGGTGCCACGGCCTACACGGGTGCCACGGGTAACAGTCATTTGAAACTCCTCAAGTCAGTGATTTCGTTAGGCAGGTAATAGGAGAACGGGGAGCGGGGTCAACCGCCGTCGTGAGGTAGATCAGGTGATCTGCGGATCTAGCCAACGCGGGTGCCACGGCCAACGCGGGTGCCACGGCCAACGCGGGTGCCACGGCCAACGCGGGTGCCACGGCCAACGCGGGTGCCACGACCTACGCGGGTGCCACGGCCAACGCGGGTGCCACGGGAAGTCGACATGTAAATCTCCTTGGGCTCGTTCTAAATGGAGTAGTGCGAAGGTTCACTCTTGTGAGTAGAGAATCATCACTTGGTTTACACAATGGTGACTCGGAGCGATGACATCTGGTTCTAGGCAGAAGTGTAACGGGTCAATATCGAACCGATGTTGAGCCGCAGATGGCCTAGTCACCTGGGGTAATGCATATCTGCGCGCTTACCCTAGGAGGGTGCAAGAGGCGGCGAGGCGAATGGATGTTGGAGCCTCAAAATTCCCTGCGGCCGCACTTTAGAGTTCACCCATATGATTTTTACTGAATATCTACCTGCTCAACAAAAAGTCCGAATTGTCGGATTTTGGAGTCAAATGGGTGACAGCGGTAGTCACCTGCGCGGTGCGGGGCGGCTGACTGAGCATGAGGTCAAACTGCGCCACCAGGACGTAGCAGATTTCTTTGCCACTACGCTCCACTCTAAAGCAGAGGTGAGGGTCACCGCTGGCTGAAGCTGGCAGGGGTGGATTCTTGGGCGCGCCAACCGACGGTCATTACCAGGGACCGCCGGCCGCACGGCCGATCAGCTCCACCGGTGGGACTTCGAACAATCTCAAATTGGGTCGTGATTTCCGTGCGCTCATCTTCGCCTGGGCCGCTTCATTATCCGGTGATGGACTACGGGTGGTGGCGCTGCCCCTGCTGGCCCTGCTGACCAACTCCAGTCCAGCTGCGGTGGCCGGGGTCGCAGCCGCTGCAAGTGCGCCCTGGCTGTTGATTGCGATACCTGCCGGGGCCATCGTTGACCGGCTTGCGCCAAACAGGGTGATCATGGTCGCGCACCTTGTGCGAGGGATCCTGACCCTGGGTTTGGTCGGCACTGTCATCACTGATTCGGTGTCAATACTCTTGTTGTGCTGCTTCGGGTTTGCCATCACCGCAGCGGAGACATTCGCCGACGGCGCAGCCCAGTCGCTCCTCATCGAGGTGGTCAAACCTGACCAACTCGAGCGCGCCAATGCCAGATTCGTCACCGTTGAGACACTTGCACTTGATATGGTCGGACCATTGACCGCCGGCCTGCTTTTCCTTGTCTCGCCCTGGCTCCCATTCGTGGTCAGCGGCGTAGCATTTTTTGGCGCGGCCGCACTCATCAGTCGGGTGCGCCGGGTACCGGCAGCCAATGTCGGTGGGAAAACGGGGCTCGATCTACGTGGGCGCGGCCGGGACCTCAGGGATGGATTGGTCTTCTTGTTCTCCCATCGGGTGCTGCGCACGCTGGTGCTCACGGTGGCCGTGCTGGCCGTCGCCAACGCCGCTGCCGACGGCGTACTGGTTCTCTATGCGGTCTCATCCCTCGGACTGAGTGAGTCTCTATTCCCCACCCTGTTGGCCGCCTACTCCATTGGAACGCTCATCGCCGCAGCGGCCGTCGGTAAACTCGCCGCGCGCTTTCCCGATGGCGCTCTGATGGCAATGGCCATGGTGGGCATGGGGTCTTCAATGCTGGTAATGGGACTGATTGTCAGCCCCATCGCGGCCTGGATCAGTTATGCGGCTCTCGGAATCTTCGGTGGCACCTGGAATGTTCTCTCCGCGACCCGACGGCAGCGTCACACACCGCGCGCGATCATCGGGCGGGTTTCCAGCGCCTTTCGGGTGATTGCGTGGGGAGTCATCCCGGTCGGCGCGGCACTGGGTGGGGTAATCGCAGAGAAGGTTGACGTACCAATGGTTTTCACTATCGCAGGCGCCTTGACGCTCCTGTTGGCGGTGATTGTCGGCCCGATCCTGGCCGGCCAACGGTCCCCGGAAACCTCGGCGCCGGCATCCGGCCAACGCGGAGCACCGGCCGATCCCCCGGAACCCTCGCCCGGGGTAAACCGCTTGCTGGCAATGGGCCATGAGGGCGTCACGCTACCGGACCCACCCCAGGATCCGCCGTCGCCCCACCTGTGAAGAGTAACCTCTGCCGATGGCCGATCTGCATGATCTCAGCGCACTGGAACTAGCCACCGAAATCTCCACCGGGCGGATCAGTCCGGTCGATGTGGTCGATCACTACCTGGCTCGCATCGAGCGGTATTCCCGCGACCTCGGGGCCTTCACCACGGTTACTGCCGATGCTGCCAGATCGGCAGCAAAAAAGGCCGAACAAGAGGTTCGTCGAGGTGCGGATCTACCGCCACTGCATGGAGTGCCGATCGCGATCAAGGATCTCACCAACACGGCCGGCGTGCGGACCACCTTTGGGTCTGCAGTGTTCGCCGACTACATCCCGACCTTCGATGATGATGTGGTCGGTTTCCTGCGGGACGCCGGAACCATCAGCCTGGGAAAGACCAACGCTCCAGAATTCGGATTGCCGTGTTACACCGAAAACCGGGTGGCCCCACCGGCTCGCACTCCGTTCGACCCCACTCGATTGGCCGGCGGATCCTCCGGGGGCGCAGCAACATCGGTGGCGGCCGGCCTATTGCCCTTCGCGCACGCCACCGACGGTGGTGGTTCGATCAGAATCCCCGCATCGGTCTGTGGACTGGTGGGCATCAAAACGTCCCGCGGCCGGGTGTCACGTGGTCCCCTCGGTACAGACCCGCTGGGACTTTCGGTGACCGGACCATTGGCGCGCAGCACCGCGGACGCCGCCGCCTTGCTCGATGCCATGTCCGTGACGTCACTGACCGAGCCCGCGCCAGCGCTGCCGCTGCCGCCGGGCCAGACCTTCCTGGCCGCTGCCTACCGCGAGCCCGGAAAACTGCGCATCGGCCGAACCCTGGACACCCCGGTGCCCGATGTACAGATTGCGACCGAGGTGCAGGACGCCTACGACGCCGCGTCCGCCCTGCTGATCGAACTCGGCCATGAGGTCGTCGATCTTGAACTGCCTGCCCCCGCGGGATTGCTCGACGCCTTCGTCAAGGTCTGGGCATCGTTTTCACTGATCGCACCACTACCACCGGGTGCAGAACAGCTTTTGATGCCACTCACCAAATACATGATGCAGCGCGGTGCGGCAATGAGTTCGACCGAAGTGGTGCGGGCAATCAGTGCGGTGCAGGGTGCGGGACGAGTCTTCCTCTGGCACATGCTGCCGTTTGATGCGGTGCTCACCCCCACGGTGTCGCAGACTCCCAGACCGGTCGGGTACTTCACCGAGGGAGGCGACCCGGCAACAGATTTCGACCGCCAGATGAGATTTTCGCCGTGGACTGCCCAGATCAACATGACTGGTCAACCGGCCATCAACGTGCCATTGCACTGGACCGAGGATGGCCTGCCCATCGGTGTTCAGTTCATCGGCCGGCCCGGGGACGAATGCACGCTGATCTCGCTGAGCGCGCAACTGGAACAGGCCGCCGGATGGCGTCATCACCAGCCCGTGCAGTGGTAATTACCGGGTCGAAGGAGACTCTGCGCCGGTTCTGGGTTACCTTTCGGTGGTGACTATCTTCGAGACTGTGTTGATCTACGCGGTCGCTCCTGGCGCATTTATGGGGGTCATCGGTTTGTTGACCGTCGCGCCCAGCAGGGCCAAGGCCAAGGCGACCTACAAACCTGGCGACCCGTGGGACTACTCGGACCGTTTTTACGCCGGGCCCTCGGCAATCGCCGTACCGGCCCACGTGTTGAATTCTCAACTGGGAGGTGCTCGTGGCGAGTGGTGAACTGGCTGTGGCCCAGCAACGGACAGAGGCAGTCATTCAATACAACCGCCGGTCGCCCTCACCGGTGGGACCGCAGGGTGACACCGATTCGCCGCTGACTCGCAGCGAATTGGAATTGCTCGATGATGTACTGGTGGAGGCCGAGCGGGTCACCGGTCTTCGGTTCGCCACCTACTTGGGCAACTTGGGCGCCGATACTCGCAGCATGGCTGAGTCCCTGCTGGAATCCTTCGGGCACGAAGCAACCATGACGGTGCTACTCGCGGTCTCTCCCGGGCAACGCGTGGTCGAGGTGGTGACCGGCGGCGAGGCAGCTCGACGGATTTCCGATCGTGCGGCGCGGCTCGCAGTGCTTTCTGTGGTGGCGTCGGCCGGCGACGGCGATATCGGGGGTGGCCTGATCAATGGGCTGCGCATTCTGGCCGATCAGGCCGGTACTTTGCCCGAACGGTCAAACTGGTAGTTCACCCCACGTCACATCGAGCGGCGACT
>JBBSRY010000258.1:0-4593 GCA_038242595.1 Mycobacteriales bacterium | reverse complement strand
CAAAGCTGCCGGCGGCCCGCTTCGCGCCGGTTCGGCTCGTCGCCACAATCGAGGTGAAACACTGGATGCGGCGCCTTGGCACTTTTTGGATTGCTACCGTCGAAGACATGAAATCACGCCGGCCCGCGTCTGGCCTGTCCGTTGTTGCCCGTCCAGGTCGGATCCGCCGTAGCGCCGTCACCGGCTTTGTCGTTCTTACGCTGGTGACATCTGGTTGCGCAGCGACGGGGCCAGGACGTGCCACCGCGACAATGACCGCATCCTCGAGCCCCTCCCTGCCATCGGCCGAGGCAACGACCGATCCAGGAGAGCAAGGCAGCGACGCGCCGGACATCGGCGCCACCACGCAGGACTCCAGTGGTGCCTCTGACTCAGCTGATCCGGGGCAAGCCTTCGAACCCGATGGCGACATTGGCGACATCGGCGGCAGCGATCCCTACTACCCGGAATCGGGGAACGGCGGCTATGACGTTGCGTCCTACGATGTCACCTTCACGTTCGACCCGGACACGCAAAACTTTTCCGCCTCGACTGTTGTCTCAGCGACGGTTACCCAGCCGGAACGACTCGGGCAGTTCAGCTTCGACCTGCAGGACACCATGCAGGTATCAGAGGTGAGAGTCAATGATGGTGCCGCGTCCTTCGCGCAGCAGGACGCCAAGCTCATCGTGACACCGGAAACAGGCGTCGATAGCGGTGCATCGCTGGTAGTCGTGGCTCAATACGCCGGGACCCCGACGGTCATCGGCGGCGGCACCGCAAACCTGGGTGACGGCGGTTGGTACACTCTGGACACCGGCGGGGCGATCGTAATCGGCGAGCCCTATTCTTCCTCCGCGTGGTTCCCATCGAACGAGGTACCCTCGGATAAAGCAGCTTTCCAGGTTACCGGAACGATCCCGACCGGCTGGGAGATGATTTCCAACGGTTTGCCGTTCGAAGACGCGCTCCCACCGGCCCCGGACGGTTACAAGTCCGAGCGTTGGACCGAGAAATCAGAAATGGCAACGTATCTGACGACGCTTTACATCGATACCTTCAGCACCACAACAGACACCACAGTCAACGGCGTCCCGATCATCAACGCCTATGCAGACGGCGCCGAGGAGTTCAAGGAACTCGGGGACAAAACTGCCGATTACCTCGAATTCCTCGAAACCATATACGGGCCATACCCTTTCGATTCCTCCGGCGGGATCTATACCGGAGAGTCGACCGGCTTTGCGTTGGAGAACCAAACCCGGCCGGTCTACCCGAACTGGGTGGACGAGTCCACCGTCATCCATGAACTGGCTCATCAGTGGTACGGCGACTATGTCGCAGTACAGAACTGGTCCGATATCTGCCTCAACGAATGCTTTGCCAGCTACGCATCCTGGCAATACGACGAATTTGCCAATAATTGGGACCTGGACCAGACGTACCTTTCACAAATCGAGGAGTACAAGGACGGGTCCGGATTCTGGGCTCTGCCGTTGGTCGATATGGGCGCCGGCAACGAATTCTCCGATGTCTATTCCCGCGGTCCGTTGGCCCTGCACGCGTTGCAGGCGGAGATGGGCGCCGAGGCTTTCAGCACCTTACTGACGGAATGGATCAGCGATCATGGCGGCGGCAACGCTTCCTGGAGTCAGTTCGAGGAGAAGGTCAACGAGGTTGCCGGCCGCGATCTGAGTGGATTTATGTCGGCCTGGTTCAGGGAGACCGGGGTGCCGGCCGATCAGTACCTGTATCCGGGCGATCTGCACCAGTAGGTGATTTAAAGAGTTCGACCCTGCCGAAACCCATCTGGGCCCGGGCAGGGTCGAACTGTTTGGTCGAGGATTGCCACCGACGACGGGGCCGGAGTATTAGCAGCCGAGCAGGCGGGTGGCGAGGTAAGCCGAAACCTGGTCCAGCGCAATACGTTCCTGGGCCATCGAATCACGTTCCCGAATTGTCACCGCGTGATCCTCCAGGGTCTCGAAGTCCACGGTGATGCAATACGGCGTACCGATCTCATCCTGCCGACGGTAACGCTTACCGATCTGGCCCGCATCGTCAAAATCGACATTCCAATTCTTGCGCAACTCGGCGGCCAAATCACGAGCCTTCGGCGATAGATCGGCATTACGGGACAGTGGCAACACCGCAGCCTTGACCGGAGCCAGCCGAGGGTCCAAACGCAGCACGGTGCGCTTGTCCACCCCACCCTTGGTATTGGGTGCTTCGTCCTCGGTGTACGACTCGACCAGGAATGCCATCAACGACCGTGTCAGACCAGCGGCCGGCTCGATGACATAGGGCACCCAACGTTCATTCGTTTCCTGATCGAAGTAGCTCAGGTCCTTACCGGAATGCTCCGAATGGGTCTTCAGATCAAAATCAGTCCGGTTGGCGATGCCTTCCAGCTCTCCCCATTCGCTGCCGGTGAAACCGAAGCGGTACTCGATGTCGACGGTCCGTTTGGAATAGTGGGACAGTTTTTCTTTCGGGTGTTCGAAGAGCCGCAGATTGTCGCGGCTGATTCCCAGGTCGACGTACCAATCGGTGCGGGCATCGATCCAGTACTGATGCCAGGTCTCGTCCTCACCCGGTTTGACGAAGAATTCCATCTCCATCTGCTCGAATTCCCTGGTGCGAAAGATGAAGTTGCCGGGGGTGATTTCATTGCGGAAAGACTTGCCGATCTGGCCGATACCGAACGGCGGCTTCTTGCGTGCGGTGGTACTGACATTCGCGAAGTTCACAAAGATGCCCTGCGCCGTCTCCGGACGCAGATAATGCAGCCCGGATGCCTCCTCAACGGGACCCAGATAAGTCTTGAGCATCATGTTGAAGTCGCGCGGCTCGGTCCAGGATCCTTTGGTACCGCAGTTCGGGCAAGCGATATCGAGCAAACCGTTCTCTGGTTCGCGGCCCTTCTTTTCGAAGAAGGCCTCCTCGAGATGATCGGCACGGAAACGTTTGTGGCAGCTCAGGCACTCGGTCAGCGGATCGGTGAAGACACCGACGTGACCGGACGCGACCCACACCTGCTTGGGCAGGATGACCGACGAGTCAAGACCAACGATGTCGTCACGGCTGGTCACCATGTTCCGCCACCACTGCTTCTTGATGTTCTCCTTCAGTTCCACCCCCAGCGGTCCGTAATCCCAGGCAGAACGAGTACCGCCATAGATTTCCCCGGACGGGAAGACAAAACCTCGGCGCTTGGCCAGACTGACAACAGAATCGATCGCGGACGCAGACAACGTCATATCTCCTTGAGTGCATTGCGACCAGGGGCTCTCGGGCCTACCAGGTCACGGGTGTTCGACGGTGGTTTCCGCCGACATCATCGGTCAAGCCTAATTCTTCCGGCCAAGACAATTGACCGCGTTGGTTTGGGGTCCATTCCGGGTCAGCCCTGGGCCTCATCACCCTCGACGGCCGGACCCACGGTCGGCACTGTCTCAATCAGCACCCCATCAAGGGCCTCCAGCAGCACTTCCAGCACCCCGGAAAGCTCCTGGTCAGCCTCGGAGAGGAACGGAATGACCGTGGTCCGGACATCAAAGGGTCCCAGCGCAGCTCGATACCCGGCAAAGGAGCGGAACCCTGCGGACAGAATCCAGACTGCTGGATCCTCCGTTGAACGCGCCATTCGCACACCCAGACATGTGGGCTGCGCGGACAGGAGCGCGGTAGCCGCCCGCGCTCGGGTCCAAAAGTTGTCACCTGGTTGGGAAAAGCGACAGATCAGCTGAATCACGGAGCCAACTTTCTGGAGAAATCATCCCAGTTCGCGACCGGGATGGAAGCGGATGACAGCGCGGATATTACGGTGATCCCATGACGACTCCCAGCAACAGAGAACCCTCGGGCCGGGCACCCAGGCCTCTCACCGGGCGACGCACGGGGCAAACCACCATCAAACCGGCTCAACTGGTGACGGCAGTCGTCGTACTTGCGATCTTCATCGGTGCACTGGTCATCGGCGGCGCCGTCGGAGCCGGAATCGTCGCTGTTCTAGCGGTTCTTGCTGCGTTATTGCTGGTTCTTCGGTGGGATCAGATCGATCCTCGAATCCGCATCCTTCGTCTGGTCGCGGTGTTGGCCACCATCGCTGTTGCGGTGTCGGTGATGGTCCGAGGCTGAAGCCCGGGCGGCGGTCAGGCTATGTTGAGCCGTCATCAGGATGAACTCGTTTCCACCAGTATTCACATGCAGCCGTTTTCCAAGCGTCGGCTTACCCGGCGGACCGCCCCAGGTAATCTTCGGCCCTCGCGGTGACCGGCTTGCAGTATCCCACCCAGCAGGTCAGATGCTGTGCGTGCGAGCAGGAGTGGATCGCCGGCGTCAAAGATTACGCCGAGCAACGGTCTCGACCCGACCGGCGACGGGGTCTTGCCCAACGACGCGGTTAGGACGCGATGAGACTCATTTCCAGAGCCGACCCATCCGGGGTGTTTCGGACGTGCAGGCGACTGGGAATTCGCTGACGAAGCTCGTCCACGTGTGAAATGACGCCAATTACCCGACCTTCCCCGCGAAGCGAATCCAGTGTCTCCATCACCAGATCCAAGCTGTCAGCATCCAAGGTGCCGAAACCCTCGTCGATGAACATGGTGT
>JBBSRY010000257.1:0-4621 GCA_038242595.1 Mycobacteriales bacterium | reverse complement strand
GAACCTTACACACGAGCCTCAAAGCCCATGCAACCCGGTCCCGGCCAGCCCCGTTTGATCAAAAGCGGCTGGTGAAATGAAGTAGGGCGTTGGTGGGGGAAGAGCGGGTAATAGCTTGACGCGCCCCTGGGTACTCCCGCCAGTGGTACTTTGCCTTGCGAATCGAATCATCCTTAGGAGGGGCATAACCACATGACAGACCCGAACAACCCGTACGGTCAACAATCGGGGGAACAACCGCAGCAGCCGGGCCAGCCCTATGGTCAGCCGCAGCAGCCGGGTTTTGATCCGAATCAGCCGCAGTTCGGCGGCGCGCCCGATGGGGCGTCCCCATTCTCGAACCAGCCAGCTCAGCCCTCGGGTTTTGCCAAATTCATCAAGAGCGTCGGCGGACGCGTTGTTGGTGTCCTGTTGATCGTGATCATCGCCGTCGCCGTGTGGTTCTTCAACAAGAGCGATGCGGCCACCTCGGCTGTCGGCGACTGTCTGAAGGTCACCGGCAGTGCGTCGAAAGTGGAAACCGAATCGGTGTCCTGCGACTCGATGGACGCTGCCTACAAGGTGGTGGAAAAGGGCGAGGGAATCACCTGCGGGGAGTACGAGTCCGAGTACACCGAATCCGGCAGCGGTGCCACCTCCGACAAACTCTGCCTGGATCTGAACGCCAAGGTGGGCGATTGCTTCAAGATCTCGACCACCGGTTTGGACACCGACACCAAGGTCGATTGCTCTGAAACCGGAGAAAATGTCTTCAAGGTCGCGGTGTTCGATGCCACGACCGCAGACGAATCCACCTGTTCAGCCGAGCAGATTCCATTTGCTAATGAGAAGCGCAATACGGTGATTTGCTTCGAGCCGAACGCTTAAGCATCAGCCGAGAGCCGGGTCCGAATTATCGGGCCCGGCTTTTTGCCATCCGGCTCGCGACGAGGTGATAACTCGGCGGGTTAGATCTTGCTGACCCAGATGGCTTCGGCGGCGCGGTCGCCCAGGTCAACCTGCTGCCCGGCCGATCCACCGACACGAATGGAGGTGCCGGCACCAAAAGGCAGCCGTGCCAACACTTCCACCGAAACATCGAGCACCAGATCCTTCTCCTGGAAGTACCGCAACATCTCCGGTTCGTCATCGGAGATTCGAGCCACCGATCCGGTAGAACCTGGCTCCAGATCGATCAGCCGATTCGCCGGCGGGATGATGATCGTCCCGTCAGCGGACGGAATCGGGTCACCATGCGGATCCCGGGTCGGGAATCCCAGCTTGGCATCCATCCGCGCCAGCATTCGGTCCGAGATGGCGTGCTCCAGAATGTCGGCGTCATCGTGCACCTCGTCCCAGGTGTAGCCGAGTTCGGCCACCAGGTACGTCTCGACCAAACGGTGTCGGCGAACCACCCGCAGGGCGATGGTGCGGCCCTGCGCGGTCAATTCCACCGCACCGTATCGCTCGTGTTGCAAAAATCCCAAGGCGGCCAACTTCCGGATCATCTCCGAGGCCGAGGACGGCGAGACTCCCACTCGGGCAGCGATGACAGAGGTCGTGACGGCCGTTTCGTCCCACTCGCCGGCATTGCAAATCACCTTGAGGTAGTCCTGCATCACCGAGGAGAGAGCGGAGGTCTGGTCAGCAGTCACGGGGTAAGAGTACGGGTCCACCACCAAGGTTTCCCTCACAGGTGATGGCGGAGTTACGCCGCAACCAATCGAGCGGACCGACGGCGCTTGGCAAACCCGGCAACGATGCCCTTCTCCGGGGCCAGCAAGTAGACGAGGGTGAAGACCACGCCCTGCGAGAGCACCACGGTGCCGCCGGGGGAAGTGTCGGCATAGAACGAGACGTACAGCCCGGCCAGTGAACACAGCCCACCGAGGATCGGTGCGATCACCAGCATCTTGGAAATCTGGCTGGTCAACAGGAGCGAGGTGGCGCCGGGGATGATCAACATCGCCACCACGAGCACGACACCGACCGCCTGTAATCCAACGACGACGGTCAGCGCCAGCAGTCCGAGCAGCAAGGTGTCCAGCCAACGCGTATTCAGGCCGATCACGTGGGCGTGCGCTCGGTCGAAGGCATACAAGGTGAGGTCACGCCGCTTCAAGAGTGTGATGGTCAACGCGATGGCGCCGAGCACCAGCACCTGCAACAAGTCGATGTTCAGCACACCGAGCACATTGCCGAACAGGATGTGGTTCAAATCGGTCTGACTGGGAATCACCGAGATCAACACCAACCCGAGGGCAAACAGGGTGGTGAAAACGACGCCGATGGCCGCATCCTCCTTGACCTGGGAGATTCGGGACACGGTGCCGATCAGCGCCACCGCAGCGACCCCGAACACCAAGGCGCCCAGGGCAAATGGCAGCCCAAGAACGTAGGCGAGTACGACACCGGGCAGAACCGCGTGGGACACCGCGTCACCCATCAACGACCAGCCGATCAGCACCAGCCAGCACGACAGCACGGCGGCGACAACGCTGGCCACCACCGTCACGAGGATCGCTCGAATCATGAACTCGTGGCGCCAGGGTTCGGCGATGAAGTCGATCCAGGTCATCGGATCGCTCCAAAGGCCAGGCCCAGAACCGCCGGTCGCAGCACTTCCGCCGGGCTTCCGTGCGCCAGGACCCGTTGATGTAACAGCACCACGTCATCGGCCAGTGTCGGGAGACCCTCCAGGTCATGGGTGGACACCATGATCGTGCGGCCCTGCAAAGCCAGATCGCGCAGTAACTCGATGATGGTTTGCTCCGACGGCTTGTCGACACCGGCAAAGGGTTCGTCAAGTAGCAGCAGCGAGGCCTGTTGGGCGATCGCTCTGGCCAGAAAAGCTCGTTTACGTTGGCCGCCGGAGAGTTTGCCGATCTGACGATCCGCAAAAGCGGTGAGTTGGACCTGTTCCAGGGCGTCAGCGACGGCCGCCCGATCAACCGGGCGGACGCGGCGGAATCTGTTCATCAACCCGTACCGGCCCATCATCACCACATCCCGGACGCGAACCGGGAAATCCCAGTCCACATTCTCCGACTGGGGCATATAGGAAACGACTCCGGCGGAGCGGGCGATCTCCGGTGTCAGCCCGTTGATCTGTACGGTTCCGGCAGTCAACCGGACCATGCCCATCAAGGATTTGAACAGGGTGGATTTACCGGACCCGTTCATCCCGACCAGGCCGTGCACCCGGCCGTGGGTCAATTCCAGATTGACGCCGTCCAGGGCAATGACATCGCCGTAAGCAACCCGGACCCCGGAGATCTCCACGGCAAAGTCGGTCTGCTGCAGTTGCTGGGTCATCGTGCGGCCCCTGAGTTGCTGGTCAAGCCGGCGGTGATCACGTCGACGTCGTAGCGGAGCAGATCAAGATAGGTGGGAACCGGGCCGTCGGCTGCCGAGAGTGAATCGACATAGAGGGTGCCGCCGAAAGCAGTGCCGCTCTCGCCGGCCACCTGCTGCTGGATCTTGTCGTTGGCAGTGGATTCGCAGAAGACCGCCGGTACGTCGTTGTCCCGAATGAAACTGATTGCGTCCCGCACCTGTTGCGGGGTGCCATCGGCATCACCGTTCACCGGCCACAGGTAGTACTCCGTCATCCCGGCGTCGCGAGTCAGATAGGGGAAGGCACCCTCGCAGGTGACGAGGGCTCGCTGGCTCGGCGCCAGAACACTGAGTTTGTCCACCAATTCGGTGTGGACAGCGTCCAAATCAGCGCTGTACGAGGCTGCGTTGGCGATGTAATCGGCGGCATTTGACGGATCGAGTCCGATAAACGCCGCGGCCATGTTCTGCACGTAGATCTTGGCCGCCAGTGGGGACATCCACGCATGCGGATTGGGTCGCCCGGTGTAGGAACCGGCCGCGATCGCAATTGGCTTGACACCGTCGGAGACCACCACGTGCGGTGTGGCCAACCGGTCCACGAACTTGTTGAACCACAATTCCAGACCGAGTCCGTTGTCCAGGATCAGTTGGGCATCGTCAGCTCGTCGCAGGTCGGAGGGGGTGACTTCGTATTCGTGGATCTCCGCGCCTGGTTTGGTGATCGACTCGACCCGGAGGTGGTCGCCGGCAACATTACGAGCCATATCGGCCAGCACGGTGAAGGTGGTCAGGACGACCGGGCGGGTATCAGCCGGATCCGCAAACGAGACCGAGCACGAGGTGGCCAGGGTTAACAACACAAGCGCGCCGGCCAGGCGTCGCGGTTTCATCACGTCCAAGGCGCCGGCTCAGCCGGCCAGGGTGCTCAGGAACAAGGCCACACAGATGATGGCGGTGAGTAGAAGAACGGCTCCCTCGACGACAGAACGGCGCCCGGTGGTGCGCCGCGGAGTGGTGTGTTGGTGTCCCGGTGTGCTCACGGTGTACCCCCTTCTTCATCTCAACTGTGCGGTCGGTGATGACAGCTCATCCTGACGTCATAAGTTCGGCTACCCGAAACTATATCTCACCCAGATCCAAAATTAATGTGATTGGCGTCCCTAAAACTGTTGTCCGGGCGCCAGATCACAGGGATCGGTCTGGTCGTATCGCTGGTTCGTAACCGCCGAACTCGCGGATGGGATCTCCTGGCACGGAGATCTTGCGATATTCGCAGCTGCATGCAGCAAGATTCACCGCAGCT
>JBBSRY010000256.1:0-4626 GCA_038242595.1 Mycobacteriales bacterium | reverse complement strand
TCGCGCTGCGCGCGAAGGTGCAGTCACAGCAATCGGCCACCGAACTTGCCGAAAAAGGGGCCGTATTGACCAATCCGATCGTGGCCTATCCGTCACCGAAGCTACGACTGGTCGATCCGGCCCTGGTGCCGAGTCCGGTGCCGGCCACCGCGGTGGCCGGCACCGTCATACCGGGGCCGCGTTATACCGACCAGGGCGGCGGGGTATATCAGGTGGTCAACGATCGGGCCGAGTCAGCAACAGTGCAACTGCAACTCGAGTTGTCCTCCAACACCGGGGCAACAGACTCCGTGGTGACCGTCGGCGGCGTCGAACACGTGGTGGAACTGCCAACATCTGCTGGTCGTAAAACGACGGCCGACCCCCGAAACTATTTCCCGTCCGACCCGTCACTGGTCGATCTGACGGTGACAGTTCCGGTCGGAGTGTCGCAGATGTCGATCACCCCGGGGCCGGCGACCGCCGATCCCGCAACCGCGCGGCTGACGATGTGGAAGGTCCGATTCGCCGGGTGACCTGCCAGTCGGCGCCGAACCTCTACGCTGAGACCGTGACCTCCTCCATCCCCGGGCCCGTGAACACCGGACCGCCACGTACGCGGCGGACACCGCGAGATCGGCACGGACGAGGTCTGCGCACACCACTGCTACCTGCGGATCTACCGGCAGCACGCTCACGCGCCGAACAATTCGACCAACTGGTACTGGCCGCGGTAGCTACGGTGGAACACCGCTGGCCGTCCGAACTCGCCAATGTGGAGTTTGCCGTCGACGAGGTTCCAGCGCTGCCCCCCGGTTCGGTGACTCCCGGCAGCGATGTGATCTTGGATGGCGGAGTGCCACTGGCCCGCTTCCTCCCGCCGGGGGTTGATCAGCGGGGCAAGGCGACCAAAGCTCGCGTGGTGCTGTATCGGCGACCATTGGAAGTGCGCGCTGCCGACCCCGGTGACCTGGGAGACCTGATCGAGGAAGTACTGACCGAACAGGTTGCGGCCATCATCGGCGAGGATTCTGCTGACGAGGAGAGCGAGTAGCAAAGCTCATCAGTCGGCCTTCAGCTCGGCTGAGCGCGGGGTGCGCGATGGCCTCCTGGTGTCGTCGGCGGTAACGAATTTCCGGTTACCCTCGACCGGGGTCAGACCGGCGTGCGTTCACACATGGTGCCAAAGCAGAGGAGTGTTGTGGTTTCTCGGGGAGATGGCACGTCCGCGTCCGAGGGCGGACTCTTCGATGAGTCGGATTCCGATCTTGATCTCATCGACGATGTGATGAAGTCATCGCCGCCGGCAACCGGAGTCCCGACACCTGCCTACCGCCCGGCGCTGTTGCGCTGGTGGGAGCAATCAGAACTGCCGATCTACCTGCTTTCCGTTCTGCTGACCTGCTTCGCCGCCTTTCGAGCGTTGAAGCTCTGGCTCGCCGATTTCAGTGTTCCGTTCCAATATCTCAATGACGCCACGGCGGTCCAGGCGCACTTTAAAACTGTGCTTGAAACCGGTTGGTATGAATATCAACCGGCCTTGGGCGCCCCGGTCGGGCAGAACTATCACGATTTTCCGCAGGCCGACAATCTGGCGATGTTCTACGCCAAATTCATCGGCTTGGTCACCGACCAGGTCGGTGTTGCGGTCAATTCCTATTACCTCCTCGGATTCCCACTGGCCGCCATTACCGCAGTCTGGTTCTTCCGGGTCTGTGGTGTTGCCAAATTCTTCTCCGTGGTGCTGTCGGTGTTGTACGCGATCGCGCCATTCCACTGGGAAAAGGCCGAGAATCACCTGTTTCTCGCCGCTTATTTCCCGGTGCCGCTGGCCCTCGGGCTGATTGTGATGGCCATCCGTTCAGACGCGCTCTGGGGAGTCCGCCAGGGAGTCCCGAAACTGTGGGGCATCGTCAGCGGCCGCGGCGCCGGCACCATGGCGATCATGGCGCTGGTCGGTACCGCGTCTTCGTACTACTCGGTGTTCGTACTGATCCTGCTGGCCCCCGCTGGGCTGGTGGCACTGGTCCGCACCCGTCGCTGGCGGCGATTCTTAGGAGTCGCTCTGGCCGGTATCGGACTGGTCGCCGTGATGGTCGCCAATATGCTTCCTGACCTGCTGTACTCCTGGGTGCACGGCAACAACCTTGGGGCGCTGGTACGCGATGATTCCGAATCCGAGCGGTATGCCCTGAAGCTGGCCGCGCTGCTCTTGCCGGCACCGGAACATCAATTCGCGCCCTTCGCCAGACTGCGCAACATCTACGACGCGAACTACCCGTTCCCTGGCGAGCGCCCAGCCCTGGGGATGATCGGCGCCATCGGGTTTGTCGTGCTGCTGGCATTCATTGTGGTCCTACTGGGCACTGTCGCCGCGGCCGGCAGAACCACCCCGTTGACCGCCGCGCAATCTCGGCTTCGAGCGATGTTCGGCTATCTGTCGTTGCTGACCCTGGTGGCATTTCTCTTCAGCACGGTCGGGGGGTTTGCCACGCTGGTGTCATTTGTCACCTCTTCGCTGCGGTCCTGGAATCGGATGTCGATCTTCATCGCCGCGATGGCGCTGGCCGCTGTCGGCCTCGGCGTGACCGCGTTGGCCACCAGGTTCGGTCACCGCCGTAATTTCTCTTGTGGTCAGACCAGGGTGCTTTCTGCCGCGCTCGCCGCGGTGATCCTGGTCGTCGGGATCTGGGATCAGTCCACCGGTAAGGCCGTCCCGGCGTACGCCCTGGTGCAGTCGCAATGGCATAACGATCAGGATTGGGTTGACGAGCTTGAGGCAGCTCTGCCCGACGGGGCTGCAATCTTCCAGCTTCCCTACCAGGCATTTCCGGAGGCGGCGTCCATCAACGGAGTCGTCTACACCGATCAACTCAAGCCCTACCTGCACTCGACAACGCTGCGGTGGTCAGCAGGCGGGATGCGCGGTCGGGCCGAAGTGGATTGGGCCGGCACGGTTGCCGCCGAGCCAACCGCGCAGATGGTCGCAGACCTCGGTACCACCAGTTTCGAGGGAATCATGGTCGACCGTCGTCGATACACCGATGCCGGCGCCGGCATCGAGAACTCGCTCACCAGGATCCTCGGCGACCCGCTCAAGATCAGCCTCGACGGTCGATACAGCTACTTCTCGTTGGCTACCGAAAAGGCGCGATTGGCAGCTGCCTACTCGCCCGTAGAGTTGGCCGTCGCGGCCGATGCCGTCCAACACCCGGTATTTCTCTATCCCGGCCCAGATGTGACGCTCGGTCTCAATGCCTCCAAGGAAACACTGTGGACGACGGATGGCCCAACGGCTGCGTTGACGCTGGACAATGCTCGATCCACCGCCGTGCAGGTCGCGGTCAGTCTGGTGCTCACCTCGGCCACAGGTGCCTCGCAGGTCAAACTGAGCCTGGGTAATCAGACCTGGGTGGTCAATCTCACGGCTGCAGCCGCCAGCGCCGTCACCATCGATATGTCGGCGCCACCGGGCCGCAGCGATCTGCTGATCGGACCGGGGCCCGACGCCCGGGCTGACTCCACCACGTTCGGGATTGCCAAGGTCAGTGTGAAGGACATCAACCGACCCAATCTCGCGGTGTCACTGCCCTGATGATGTTCATGGAAAAGACCGGCACACTGATATTCAGTGCGCCGGTCTTAGTCGTTTCGCAGGGTATTGGCTGGGTCAGCCGGCTATCCGCTTGAGCCGACGGCGTTCGCGCTCGGACAACCCGCCCCAGATGCCGAAGCGTTCATCGTTGGCCAGTGCATAGCTCAGGCATTCGGCACGCACCTCACAACCCGTGCAAATTTTCTTTGCATCTCGGGTGGAGCCACCCTTCTCCGGAAAGAAGGCTTCCGGATCCGTCTGGGCGCACAAGGCCTGCCCGTGCCAATCCGGCTCTTCACCGGGCAAGTCCCCCGCCATACTCGGCAAGCCGGAAAGCGAGCCTGGCAGAGCATTGCCGAACTCCGGCATCCCCAGCTCTGCGTGGTTCGTCACAAGTACATTCCTTCCGTTTCGCCGGTCCCAGTCAGTTCGTTCACATTTCGCTGAGGCCGATCGGGTGATAACTGGATGATATCTCGGCGGCACTGCTCCCCTGAGTTCAAGCTGCCGTCGGGGTTGGCTGCACCGCTTAGTAATTACATCCATGTGATTACACAGGTGTGTCCTACTGAACGTCAAGCCTCAAGTACTGATATAGGCCCAGAACTTCACCCTTCCGTGGACGAGACAGGTCTGCACTTTTAGTCGAATTTGCTGGTCAACGGTCCGCTTCGGGCGTGCTGACTCGGCGGGGGAAACCTCGCCATGAAACAGCGCACAATGATGAGGTGACTACCCCCTCCGGCCACTCCTCGTTCGGCGCTGCGCCCCGACGGCGCAGCCGCGGTTCATTTGGTGCCACCTTCGGCCCCTTCATCTTCCCGCTGATGATGCTGGTCACCGCCGGAGCCGGCTTCATGGCTGCCGGCGCGACCACCCCGACCGGCGTCTGGGTGTTTGTGCTGGTGTTGGGCGGCTGGCTGCTCAGTCTGTGTTTGCATGAATTTGCGCACGCGGCCACCGCATTCGCCGGTGGTGACACTTCGGTGCGCGCCAAGGGCTACCTGACGCTGAACCCGATGAAGTACACCAACACCGCAATGACGTTTGTG
>JBBSRY010000255.1:0-4630 GCA_038242595.1 Mycobacteriales bacterium | reverse complement strand
AGCGTTACGGCAACCTGTTCGACATGTATCAGCAGATCACCGGTGAGGACCCGTACGAGGTCCCGATGCGGATTTACCCTGCGGTGCACTACGCCATGGGCGGCCTGTGGGTGGACTACGACCTGCAGAGCTCGATCCCGGGCCTGTTCGTCATCGGCGAAGCCAACTTCTCCGATCACGGCGCAAATCGTCTCGGTGCCAGTGCTTTGATGCAGGGGCTCGCGGATGGGTACTTCATCCTGCCGAACACGATTAACGACTATCTCGCCGCGGGCCCCTTCGAAAAGGTCGACGACACCCACCCGGCGGCCCGTGCGGCCAAAGCTGCGGTGCTTGGCCGCATCGAAGTCCTGCTATCGACCAACGGGAGTCGGACGGTGGATTCCTTCCACCGGGAACTGGGCCACATCATGTGGGAGAACTGCGGTATGGAGCGCAACGCCACCGGCCTCACTGACGCCATCAACCGGATCCGCGCGCTCAAGAAGGAATTCTGGTCCGACGTTAAGGTGACCGGTGGTAACGAAGAACTCAACCAGGCGTTGGAACGCGCCGGGCGCGTTGCGGACTTTTTCGAGTTGGCGGAGTTGATGTGCATCGACGCCTTGCACCGCAGTGAATCGTGCGGTTCACATTTTCGTACCGAAAGTCAGACCGAGGACGGTGAGGCGCTTCGTCTGGATGACGAATTTGCCTACGTCGCCGCGTGGGGCTTCGCGGGTGAGAATCTGCCGCCCGTCCTACACCGGGAAGAATTGGTCTTCACCGATGTGCAGATGAAGCAGCGGAGCTACAAGTGAACATCACGGTGCGTGTCTGGCGACAGCAAAACCCCTCTGCCCCAGGGCGTATGGTCGACTACCGGGTCGATGATGTTTCACCGGATATGTCGTTCTTGGAAATGCTCGACGTACTCAATGAGGCGCTGACATTGTCCGGTGAGGATGATCCGATAGCCTTCGACAGTGATTGTCGCGAGGGTATCTGCGGCAGCTGTGGGGTGGTGATCGACGGCATCGCCCACGGTCCGCAGGCGCTGGTGGCGACTTGCCAACTGCAGATGCGCAGCTTCGCCGATGGCGACGTGATCGATGTCGAGCCGTGGCGCGCGGCAGCTTTTCCGGTGATCAAAGACCTGGTTGTCGATCGCAGCTCGTTCGACCGGATCATCCAGGCCGGCGGATACATCAGCGCTCCCACTGGGTCGGCTCCTGATGCGCAGACCATGCTCATTCCCAAAGACGACGCCGACCTTGCCTTCGACGCCGCTACCTGCATCGGGTGCGGTGCCTGCGTCGCCGCGTGCCCCAATGGCTCGGCAATGTTGTTTGCAGGTGCTAAGGCCTCGCATCTCGGGCTCCTCCCGCAGGGTCAGCCAGAGCGGGATTCGCGGGCTCTGGGGATCATCAACCAACATGATGCGGAAGGCTTCGGGGCCTGCACCCAGATCGGCGAATGCACGGCCGTTTGTCCCAAAGGCATCCCGCTGGACATGATCTCGCGCCTGAACTCAGACGTCTTGTCGGCGCTGCGCCACCACAAAGCCTGATTACCAGCGTATGTGGGTAGCCCGCGCGAACTGACCCGTCCGCATCCCTACATCGCTATCGATTCGACGTCTGCGGGTGCGCCACTGCCTGTTGCAGTGCGACGACGGTCATTTCGATCGCGACCCGTTGGTTGGTGCCCGTGCGGGTGACAGCCCAGATGTGTCTTCTCGGCGGGTCTTTCAGCGTTCTGATGGCGACCTGATAACGGTCATCCACCGCAAGACGGGGAAGCAGTGCGATCGACAGTCCCGCTTCGACGTGACGCAGTAATGCTTCGATGCTGGAGAACCGCCCGGTGATATGAGGTTCGTAGCCGGCTTGTCGGCAGGCTCGGAGTGTGAGGTTGGCCAGGTAGGTGCCAGGCAGGTCGGTGCTCCATTGGTGTTTCGCATAGGGCCCGAGGACCGCTGCGCGTGCTTCGGCGTTGCCCCCGCGCGGCAGGACAAGGACCACGTCGTCACCGTCCAGTGGGGTCCACTCGGTGCCCGTCTCGAGAGGCGAAGAGCTGTCCTGGAAATTCGCGGTTACCGCGATGTCGCACTCACCTCTGTCCAGTGAACGGGTGCTGGCTGCCGGTTCCTGTTCGAGGATCTGCAGGTCGATGAGGGGGTATCGCTGGCTGATGGTTCGGGCAGCGGGAATCACCAGGGTCCGCATGGCACTGGGAAAGCAGGCCAGGCGCACTGGCCCCGTCGGAGCGGTGGTCAAGCCGGATATCTCCGCTTGAACGGTGTCCATCAGATCCAGGATGGTTGCCGCCCGGTCGGCGAGGATGAGGCCGGCCGGCGTCAGTCGAACACGTCGACCCACCCGTTCCAGCAGGCGCGTCTGGGTCTCGGTCTCCAGCACAGCGAGCTGTGCCGAAACGCTGGAGGGACTCATCATTGCCGCCTGCGCCACGGCGCGCACGGTTCCCAGATTGCTCAACTGGTGCAGCAGGCGCAACCGCCAGGGATTCAACATAAATCCCATTGTGCGCCTGATCCGAACAGTCTATTCGCAAATATGAGCTAGACCTGAACAGAAGTGTTTCCTACCCTGGTGAAGTGCGTCCGGTCGGACTCGCGGCGCGGAAGCGTGTTCACTTCCTGGAGGTTTTCATAATGCGTTCGTTGGCGGCTCGGCCGTGGACCCCCACTCACGTTGAAGACAGAGTTAGCGCGGTAGCCACTGGCTTTGCGGGGCTGAATGCGGGCGCGGCTGTCGCCGAAATTTACCGGCTTGTCGAGGAGAATCATACGATTCACGACAAGGACTGTCTCAACCTCAATCCGGCCACCAACGTCATGAATCCCCGGGCAGAAGCGTTGCTGTCCAGGCATCTTGGGTCTAGGGCATCACTGGGTTACCCGGGTGAGAAGTACGAGATGGGTCTGGAGGCGATCGAGCAGATCGAGATCGCCGCCGCAGAATTGGCTGCCGAGGTATTCGATGCCAAATACGCCGAAGTGCGGGTGCCATCGGGAGCGATTGCCAATTTGTACTCGTTCATGGCGATCTGCGAACCGGGGGACACGATCATCGCTCCACCGGGCACCATCGGCGGGCACGTCACCCACCACGTAGCCGGCGCGGCCGGTATGTACCGGCTCAAGACCATCCCGGCGCCGGTTGCCGCAGATGGCTACACGGTGGACGTGGACGCGCTGCGCACTCTGGCCCACGAAGTTCGTCCGAAGCTGATCACGATCGGGGGGAGCCTGAATCTGCACCCGCACCCGGTGCCCGACATCAGATCGGTGGCCGATGAGGTCGGCGCCAAGGTGCTATTCGACGCCGCACATTTGTGCGGGATGATCGCGGGCCGGGCCTGGCCGAATCCATTGACACAGGGCGCCCACCTGATGACGATGAGTACCTACAAGAGCCTGGGTGGACCGGCCGGCGGGCTCATCGTCAGTAATGATGCCGAGTTGGCCCAAAAGTTGGACGCCATCGCATATCCAGGTTTGACGGCAAATTTTGATGCCGGTAAAACTGCTGCCCTGGCGATCACCATGTTGGATTGGAAAGTCGCCGGGCAGGCGTACGCGGCAATGATGATCGACACCGCCCGCCGGTTGGCCGATGAGCTGGTAGCGCGCGGGGTGCCGATCTTCACCACCGGGCACGGGACCACCAAGTCGCATCAGTTCGCCGTGCTGGCGCAGTCTTTTGGCGGTGGTCAGACCGCCGCCAAGAGACTGCGCCAAGCGAATCTGCTGGCCTGCGGGATCGGTCTGCCGGTGGAAGCTGTCGAAGGCGATCTGAACGGACTCCGAATCGGAACCCCGGAATTGGCCCGCCTCGGAATGGTGCCGGACGATATGCCTACTCTTGCAGGCTTAATCGCATCGGCTCTGGATGAGGGTGCGGATCACCCTGCACTCGCCCGCGAAGTAACTGCCTGGCGCCGTGGTTTTACCGGAGTGCACTTCACCGCATGATCGGCGAACTCAACCGCTGGCGCCGTCCCGAGGAACCGGGGCGGGCGTAGCGTTGATCTTCGGTGGCTCACGTTTCACCCCAAGGGCTGGTGCGTCACACCCCTGCGGAGGTTACTGTGGGAGAGGTGAATTCCGCACGCAGCAACGGCCCGCTCACCATTGCCCTCGTCGATGATTACGACGTGGTGCTGATCGGGGTGGCTCACATGCTCGAGCCGTACCGGGACCGGGTCGTCGTCGCCGAGATCGACAGCAACAAATCCGTCCAGGACACGGTAGACATCGTCCTGTACGACTCTTTCGCCCAACCCGAAACTGACCACGACGAGATCAGTGTACTGGTGCGCAACCCCCGGGCCAACCGAGTTGTGGTCTACACCTGGAACTTTCACCCCGACCTGATCGCCGGCGCCCACGCTCTGGGCGTGCAGGGGTACCTGTCCAAAGCGCTCGCGGCCCGGGACCTGGTCGCCGCCCTGGAGGCCATCCACGCCGGCGAAACGGTGTTCAGCGATCCGCCGCCGCACCAGACCCGTGGCAACACGTTGCTCAACTGGCCCGGCAAGGGCGAGGGCCTCACCGAGCGTGAATCGGAGATCCTGGCACTGATCACCCAGGGCAAGAGCAACTCTGAGGTGGCCGCCTTGACCTATT
>JBBSRY010000254.1:0-4635 GCA_038242595.1 Mycobacteriales bacterium | reverse complement strand
GTACCGGCGAAGGTGTAGGTCTGGGCATAGGCCAGTTTCTGGGTGAGCGTCCAAGTGGAACCGTCGGCCGAAATATCGCCGGTCACCGGGGCACCGTCCGTACCGGTCACCACCATGTTGGTGATGTCGGCATTGAAGACGGTGACCGTAATCGGCGACGTGGGTGCCAGGTCGACCGATCCGAAGTTCGGACTGGTGATGATGTTGACGTTGGAGCCTGGGGAGGTGGGCACGGCGGCAGATTCGGAAGCCGGACTCGGGGCCGCACTGGCGGTACCCGGAACCGTCACCTGAGCAGACGGAGCAGCGGCCTGCGGATTGGCCGTCACCACCTCGGTGACGAGCACCTCGCCCTGCGAGGCACAGGCACTGAGCACCAGCGCCATCACCGCGCCGGCGGCGGTAACACCCATCCATCGCCGGCGCTTGAACATGCTGGTGCGCTTAAAACCCTCAGCCACAGGAATCTCCACACTTTGTTGGGTCATAACCACGCTGGTTGGTGTAATCGCACCCGCGCAGTAAACAGGTTCCACGGTAGCGGCTTACTTTGTGAACCACGCCGAAGAAGTCTTCGATGGATACCGAACCCACCTCGGTTGCAGACGCATCAGTCGAGTGTTACACCCACAAAAACCGGTTCTGGGAGCAATGTCACACCAAATGCCGCCTGCACCCCATCTCGTACGTGGCGGGCCAATGTCACCAGGTCGGCGGTGCTACCACCGGTATTGGTCAGAGCCAGGGTGTGCTTACTGGACACGGCGGCGCCAGGGCCGAGGGCAAAACCCCTGCCGAAGCCGGCCCGCTCGATCAGCCACGCGGCCGACAGTTTGATCTGCTCACCGGACGGGAATCGCGGGTAACTCTGCTCTGTTCCCAGGACGGCACGTATCCGGGCGTCGACGGCTTCGGCCTGCTCATCCGTCAACAGCGGGTTGGTAAAAAAGGATCCGACACTGCGGGTATCGGGGTCGAAGGCATCGATCACCATGCCTTTGCCGCGGCGTAGACCGAGCACCACCTCACGCACCAGGGCCGGCGGCGCCGATTGCCCCTGCTGCACCCCCAGCGCGCGGGCCAACTCAGCGTATTTGACCGGAGTGTGGCATCGACGCAGCCGCATCTGCAGATCCAGGACGACAGCCCGTCCGGTCCCCCGCAGCACGCTGGTGCGATAGCCCAGGTTCAGCTCTGCTGCCTGCAGGACCTCGGTCTGCCCGGTGCGACGCTCATAGACGGTCACCCGCTCCAACACCTGAGCCATATCTGTGCCGTAGGCACCGACATTCTGCACCGGGGTGGCTCCGGTGGAACCTGGGATTCCGGATAGAAACTCGATTCCGGACCAGCCCTGATCGGTAAACTCGGCGACCACGTCATCCCAGTTCAGCCCGGCGGCGGCGGTGATCAACAAATCTTCGCCTTCGTAATCGGCCCGGACCCCGGTGGTGGCAATCTTGAGCACCGGACCGTCCACACCATCGTCGCTGATCACCAGGTTGGACCCACCACCGACCACCAGGATCGGAGTCCCGGACCGATCGGCCTGGCCGACGGCATCGACGATCTCCTGATCGGTGAACGCCACCACCAACGATGGCGCCGGTCCGCCCAGCCCGAGGGTGGTCATGGTGGCGAGTTCGATGGTCCTCTGCTGGTCCGGCACGTTGAATAACCTAGCTTGCCGAGCGGATTTACACTTTGTCCCGCGGCGACCTCGTACGGTCTTCACCCGAGCTGTCACGGTCGGTAACCACGACCATTGCCGCGCACACCGACAAACACGAAGCTACTTGCCAGTTCGATAAGGTTTGCAACGGAAGATCATCGTTACTGCCAGGAGGCCCCTTGTCCACCAAAATGTCCGTGACCCAGCACTACGACGCTGCCCCGGAGCGGGTGTTCGCCCTCTTCGGTGACCCGGTGTTCCTGGCCGCCCGTCTGAAGGCCAACGGTGGGCTGGATCCGGAGATCGTCTCGCAGACCTCCGACGCCGATTCCGCCGATCTCGTCACCCGCCAGGGCATTCCGGCTGATGTGTTGCCGTCCATCGTGAGTTCGTTCATCAGCGGCGACCCCTCCACGCAGCGCACCGAAAATTGGACCTCCAACGAGGACGGCAGCTATATCGCCCAGCTCAAGTTGACGATCCAGGGCGCCCCGGCCTCGCTCAAGGGCACCATGGCGCTGACCGCCGACGGGGCGGGTTCGGTGCTACAGATCAACGCCGAAGCTACCGTTCCGGTCCCGATGTTCGGCGCGAAGATCGAGAAGGTCATCTGCGAACAGGTCGCTGAACTGCTGGCCCGCGAGGAAACATTCACCCAGGGACAGTTGGCCGGCTGACGCTGCCGCCGCACTGCTATGGCCGGACACGGGGTGGCGCGGGTTCGCCGTTATGCCGCCGGACGAGCCCGCACCCACGGCGTCCCGACCCGCGGGACCACTGCACCGAATCGCTTGCGGCGCAACGACAATTGGTTGGCAACCTGGCCGTTGCTGCACCCGACCCTGAGTGAGGAGGCACTGGCGGTCGACCTGGGATACGGCGCCGGCGCGGTGACCACGGTGGAACTGGCGTCCCGGCTGCGCAAGCGGTACCCGAATATCAAGGTGCTCGGGTTGGAGATCGAACCCTCCCGAGTGGACATCGCGCTGCCGTTTGCCGATCCACCCTGGCTGGACTTCGCTCGCGGCGGTTTCGAGTTGGCCGGTCGTCGACCGCAGTTGGTGCGAGCGATGAATGTGCTGCGACAGTACGACGAGGAACCGGCCAGACAGGCCTGGTCCGACATCTGCTCCCGACTCGCTCCGGGCGGCTCACTCGTCGAGGGCACCTGCGACGAAATCGGCCGGGTTGGTTCCTGGGTGCTGGTCACCGCCGACGGACCGCAATCGCTGACACTGTCCTGTGCGACGCAACATCTGGACCATCCGCGCACCCTGGCCGAGCGGTTGCCCAAAGCGCTGATCCATCACAACATCCCAGGTCGCGGTATTCATCGACTGCTCGTCGATCTGGGCTCGGCCTGGGATCATCAGGCCCCCCTTGGCGTCTTCTCCGCCAAACAACGCTGGGCGGCAGCGGTGAAGTCTCTTCAGGTCGACTGGCCGATTCTGGACACCACACGCCGGCACCGATTCGGCGAATTGACAGTTGCCTGGGATGCCGTCGACCCGGCTCGCTGACCCGGATGGTTCCGACGGCCTGCGCCGGGGGCTCGACCAACAAGCTGGGGTGTGGCGGGATCCCTACTTCTCGCGACCAGTCCTCCTTCGAACACCAACCGACCATCGTTTTCCGATGAATGAGCACCCTGTCACCTCCCGCCAGATCTGCGCGAGCCGGCGGCGGAATAGGTCGGGAGGATAATGGAGACATATCGGAATGCCGGCGGTCGCCGGCTTGTTGTACTGACAGAGAAATCAAACATTCGGCACTTGTTGTTGTGAAAGGTAAATCATGCCCGTTGAGCCTGGAGAGCTGTACGAGCTCCACCTGGAGGACTCACGGATCGAAGATCTGAACGAGCCCGTTCTGGTGCACGCCCTTGACGGGTTCGTCGACGCCGGCTCGGGGACCAAGCTCGCTGTTGATCAACTGCTCGAGTCGTTGGATCACTTCCTGGTGGCCACCTTCGATGCCGACCAGTTGGTGGATTATCGCTCGAGACGTCCGTTGATGACATTTGAACAGGACCGTTTTACCGAGTTTTCCGCGCCGGAACTCAAGCTCTACCAAATGTATGACCGTGGCAGTATCCCGTTCCTGATGCTCACCGGTTACGAACCGGATTTTGCCTGGGAAGGTTTTGTCAGCGCCGTCGGTCAGATCGCTGATCGGTTCGCCGTCCGGCTGACGCTGGGTATCGCGGCGATCCCGATGGGAGTGCCGCACACGCGCCCGACCGGATTGACCAGACATGCCAATCGCGATGGGCTTTTGACCAACCGTCCTTTCTGGACCGGATCGATGCAGGTTCCTGGCCACGTGGGCGGCCTCCTCGAGTTTCGCTTCGGCCAGGCGAACCGAGATGCCATTGGTTTCACCGCGCATGTACCGCATTACCTGGCAAGGGCGGAATTCCCCGAGGCCGGCCGGGAACTGTTGATCGCGGTCGGCCAGGCCGGCGGTTTGGATCTGCCGGTGGCCGAGATGGGAGTCAAGGCAGCCAAGAACCGCACCGATATCGATGAGCAGGTTGCCGGGTCCTCGGAGGTCGCCGAGGTGGTGGCCGCGCTGGAGCAGCAATACGACACCTTCATTTCCGCGCGCGGTGCAGGACTGTTGGCCGATGACGCACCGTTGCCGACGGCCGATGAGCTGGGAGCGGAGTTCGAAGCCTTCCTTGCCGGACACGATCCGTCCTGACCTGACCTGCTCGGGTCGTGGCGGCCTCGCGCCAGACCCGGGCTTGGAATCTGACGTCATCGCGCCGCGAAATGCAGTGCGGGGTTGGTCGTTGGCGGGGGTTTGAGCTTCGAGGTCGTAATGTTGCCGTCGTGGCCAAGGACATCCCTGCGCGGTTGGCGCTTCCGCAACGCGAGCACGGACCTCTGCGCGCCATTTCCACGCGTGTCTTGATCGCTGTTGCCTGCATCGTCCTCACCGCAGCCGTCGTGTACGCGGAG
>JBBSRY010000253.1:0-4637 GCA_038242595.1 Mycobacteriales bacterium | reverse complement strand
TGGATCCGGTGCCGGATTTGGCCCGGCTGCGGACCGAGGAGCCGGTGAGCAAGCTTGAGTTTCCCTTCGGGATCAGTGCCTGGTTGGTGGTCGGTTACCTCGATACCAAGGCGGTGCTGGGCAGTACCGATGGCTTCAGCAATGATTTTGCGAACCTGACGGCTGCCACCGGCGGGCAGGCCACCGAAGATCAGGATCCAGGTGGCCTGGGATTTAGTGACCCGCCCAAGCACACCAGGTTGCGCAAGCTCCTGACGCCGGAGTTCACCATGCGTCGTCTGCAGCGGCTGGTTCCGCGGATCGAGGCTATCGTCGACGAGCGGATCGAGGAGATGGTCCAGGCACACACCCGTACCGGGGGGCCGGTAGATCTGGCCGAACTGTTTGCGGTGCCGGTGCCGTCGTTGGTGATTTCGGAACTGCTGGACGTTCCGGTGCCGGATCGGGAGGCCTTCGCCCAGCTTTCGGCCGACCGTTTCGATATGTTCGGTGGCGCGATGGCCGGGCTGGATGCGATGAGTGAGTCGTTGATTTTCATGACCGAGCTGGTGGCGCAGCAGCGTAAGAATCCGGGTGATGGATTGCTGGGGATGTTAATCCGAGACCACGGTGACGACATCACCGACCGGGAGTTGGCCGGTCTGGCCGACGGGCTTTTGGTGGGCGGGCACGAGACGACAGCCAGCATGATCGCGCTCGGCGCGCTGATCCTGCTGCGGAGCGATGATTATGCGGATCTGGTGCGCACCGGCGACAAGGAGGTGGTGGCCGGTGTTGTCGAGGAGATGCTGCGCTACCTGTCGGTGGTGCAGGTATCGTTCCCGCGCTTCGCCCGGGAGGATCTGACTGTCGGTGGGGTCCAGATCAAGAAGGGAGAGATGGTGCTGTGCTCGCTCAGCTCGGCCGATCGTGATGAAGCGTTGACCGCTGCGCGCTCTGCTGTTGGATCTGCGACCGAGTCGCTGGAAAGGTTCGACCCCAGGAGACCGGCGACACCGCACTTTGCCTTCGGCTACGGATTCCACCGCTGCGTCGGGGCGGAACTGGCCAGGATGGAACTGCGCATTGCCTATCCCCGTCTGCTGCAACGACTTCCGGGTCTGCGGTTGGCGGTACCGAATGAGGAGATCAGCTTCCGGGATCTGTCGATCGTTTACGGCGTGGAAGCGCTGCCCGTCATCTGGTGAAACCGAACAGTCAGCGCTGAGCAAATACGAGGTCCGGCCCGGAGAATTGTTAGGGAACTTTCAACATCGCTGACGCGACAATGTTGTTATGGACCACGAAATGTGCCGGGAGGCGATATCGGCCCGGATGGACAACGAGGACATGCCGGCCGAGGAGGCGCTGACCAACTCACATTTGCTGAGCTGCGCCAACTGCCGGGCCTGGGAGCGCGCAACAACGCATCAGATGCGGACGTTGCGAATTCGCGAGGTGGTTGCCACCCCTGATCTGACGCAGCACATTCTGCGAGCCGCGAAGCAAGACCTCGCACCCGCAACGGCAGTCGGGGGTGAGCGCTGGCGTTGGCTCCTGGGTGTGGTCGCGCTGGCTCAATTGACCCTGGGATTGGGTCAACTGCTCGGGGTATCGACGCACGGTCACACGTGATCGATGCAAGCAGTGTCCATCTGTTCAACGAAAGTAGCGCCTGGAACATCGCTCTCGGTATAGGTTTCGCCGCCGCTGCGGTATGGCCGCGATTGTCCAGCGGCATGCTGCCAACTTCGGCTGTCTTTGTGGGTGTGCTGGTGCTGGTGTCGGTGGTGGACCTCCTTGACGGCCAGGTGGATCTGGCGCGGATCGGATCCCACACTCTGGTGGCGGTGGGGATGATGTTGCTGCTGTTGGTCCGCAAGGGTTATCGGAGCCGGCCGGGTCCGGAACAGGTTGGGCAATTTCCCCGAGCCGACCGTTCTTCATTGCGGGGTTGTACGCCTGAGCAGCGCCGAGCGACCAGAACAGGCGCCGGTCAGACAAAGCCTCGGTGATTACTGCCCGTCGGCGCGTTTGATGGGTCGTTCTTCGGAGGCCATCCGGATCAGGTCCTCGCGAGCGCGAGCAACCCGGGAGCGGATCGTGCCGATCGGGCACAGACAGATTTCGGCTGCTTCCTGGTAGCTCAGACCCAGTACCTGGGTCAGGATGAGCGCTTCGCGGCGTTCGGTGGTCAAACCTGCCAGCATCAGTTCCATTACTACTGTTTCGGTAAAATCACCGGAGACCGGCTGCGCGCCTTCGGCTACGGTTTGCCAGTCGTCCCTAGGGGACAACTGTGGCCGAGTGGAGCGCCGCCGAAGGTGATCGATCACGGTACGGCGAGCGATCACCAGCAACCAGGTCCGCAGACTTGACCGTCCCTGAAACTGCGGGAGCGTCCGGATGGCGCGCAGAAAAGTTTCCTGGGTGAGGTCATCGGCCTCGGTGGGGTTGACGTGAGATGCGGTGTAACGCCGAATATCTCGTTGGGTCAGCGCAATGATTCTTGCCAGCGCGGCCTGATCGCCGGTCGCGGCCATGCCGGCCAGGTCGGTGGCCTCATCCCAGCTGTCCTTCGACGTCACGTAGAAACCTTATCGCGACGTCAGAAATGCTTTGGCGCAGCGGCTATCCGGTGCTTCGGAAAGAGGAAACAGAGTCACCTCGGTGCGCAATTCTTGGCTGCCCCTGTCCGGAAGGAAGCTACGCGCTGGTCTGGGTGAGTGCGGTGGGATGGTCATCGGTGAGGAAGTGCTCGCGTAGTCGCGTGAGGCCGTCGCGGATACGAGTTTTGGCCGTTCCCTGCGGAATGCCCAAAGTGATGCTCACTTCCTGATAGGTAAGACCACCGAAGAAGGCCAGTATCAGCGCCTCTCGCTGCACCCGGGTCAGCAGTTGCAGACTGAGCCGTAGTTGATCGATCTCCTGGCGCTGGTGAAACCTTTCCGAGGCGGAGTCGTGATCGCGTTCAAACCCGGTCAGATAACTTGCCATGTCGCGGTGACGAGAGGATTGGGCGGATCGGACGCGGTCGATGGCGCGGCGGCGGGTCAATGTCATCACCCAGCCAAGGGCTGAGCCTTTGCTGGAGTCGAAACGGCTGGCCTCGACCCAGATCTGCAGAAAGGTTTCCTGGGCTACCTCTTCGGCCTGGGCGGGGTCTCTGATGACGATTTTGGCCAGCCCGAATACCGCCGAACTCAGCTGTCGGTAGAGCTGGTCAAAGGCATCCTTGTCACCGTCGGCCACTTGTAAGAGCAAGGCCTGGACGACGGCGCCGCGATCAACGGCAACAGAGGAGAGGGCTAAGGGACTCAGCGATGACTGGCCTGAATGGATGACTGACACGTCCATAGCATGCGGCAAAAGAGCGGCTATGTAAACCTTGGGCGGCAAAATCTCCGTCGGGTAACGATGTGTTGGAAATAGTTTAATCCATATGAAGGATTTGAGTTGCGATGTCCACCTGTTTGCCGCCGCCAATCAACAGGTCATGACGAACTCGGCCCGTTGGCACGAGGCAACAGGATGGGGGCCGGCCAGATCCTGGGTGAAGTTCGTGCGCGGTCGCAGAGGGTTTATTCCTGGGGCACACGGGTATTTGACGCTGCGTCCGGGAGTCCTGCAACATGTACCTGCCGCCGGGTGTCAGGGCTCGACGCCAGTGAACTCGGAAAGAGCAGAGATGGTCGACAAGTTCTATCGAATCCGGGACAACAACGAGGATCTGACCGGCTTCTCAGCCGCTGATGATGATGCGGCCCGCCAGCACGTCCACGAATTTCTCAAGAATGATCACACCGCGCGGGGCTGGGACCCGGCCACTGCAGAGTTGGTCGAGTGGACCAACGTTGCGGACGGAGAAGGTGCGACGCAGGAATACCGCCGGGTGGCAGCAATCAGCGAACTTGTCTGATGACGGTAGCCCGAGCATTTTCCAGCTGATTGATCCATGCAGACACTCGGAACCGGGTCTCCCCGATTCCGCGCCGGCCCGGTGAGAGGCTCCAATGACCGATACTGAGCCGTTTGCGCTGGTAGTGCTCGTGACGGCGGCGGTCGGTTTGCTCGCGGTGCTGTCCAACCGGTTGAGTGAGCGCGTCCATGTGCCGGCCCCGGGAATTTTTGTTGGTGCGGCTGCGATCGCTGCGGCAATATTTCCACTGATTCCGGAGCCGCCGGAGCGACTGGTCGAGCGGGTCGTCACGGTCGCTTTGCTGTGTATTTTGTTCGACGGCGGGCTGCACCTGGGGTGGTCTCGGTTCCGGTCATCGATAGCGCCGATCGCAGTGGTGGGTGTCGTGGGGACGTTCTTGACCGCCGGGGCAGCCGCGGTGCTGTGTCACTTCGTGTTTGGCCTTGACTGGTACCTGTCCCTGCTGTTGGGCACCGCTATTTCTCCCACGGATCCGGCCGTGGTCTTCTCCGTTCTCGGGCGGCGGGAGATCGCCGGTCGGAGCGGAGCGATTCTGGAGGGTGAGTCCGGCGCGAATGACCCAGTGGGGAGCGCGCTGATGGCGAGCCTGATCACTGCCGGTGGTATCAGCGCATCAGGGTTACTGCAGATCGGCGGGCAGTTCGCGCTACAGATAGGTGTCGGTCTGGCGGTGGGTGTGGCGGGCGGGCGGGCGCTGCGGTGGTTCGTGCAGCGGGTC
>JBBSRY010000252.1:0-4642 GCA_038242595.1 Mycobacteriales bacterium | reverse complement strand
CGCCAAGCCGCAGAACAAGCACAAACCCACCGGATCCAAGCCGAACTCGACACCAAATACCCCGACACACCACCATTCTGAGCCCGAAGCGCTGGTGAAGCACACCAATGCCTAGACGGCAAACGAAAGTTATTTAACGGCAGCGGAATCGGTCACACCAACGATGTTGTTAACGCGATACAACGGGCCTGCAACAAACAGCACATCCCGCCGCGAACGGCCCTTTCGCATCCGAACATCCGGGCCCGCATCCCCATGCCCAGGATCAGCCGAGATCACCATCAAAATGCATCAACTGCCGGCCGAGCTCGGTGATGGACCCCGAAAGCGACGGGTACACGCTGAAGGTGTAGGCGAGATTCTTGGCTGTCAGACGATTCTGTACAGCCATCGCGATAGTCAAGATCAGCTCGCTTGCCTCCGGGCCCACCACGACGCCGCCGATCACGATGCCGGTCGCAGGTCGTACAAACAGCTTGACAAAGCCGTACCGCAGTCCGAGCATCTTGGCTCGAGGATTGGTCGCCAACGGAAGCATCAGCACTCGGCAGGCCACTGTCCCGGCGTCCGCCTCGGCCTGTGAGATTCCGACGGTTGCGATTTCCGGGTGGGTGAACACGTTGGCGGACACCGTCTTCAACCGCAGCGGCGGCACCCCTTCGCCAAGGAAGTGCCACATCGCGATCCGCCCCTGCATAGCCGCCACCGAAGCCAGCATTAATACACCGGTGCAGTCACCGGCCGCATAGATTCCGGCCACCTTGGTCCGAGAAACCCTATCCACGTTGATGAATCCGCCCGGCCCAGGTTCGATCCCGACCCGCTCCAGGCCCAAATCGGCAGTGTTCGGAACCGACCCGACCGTCATCAACGCGTGGGAGCCGATGATCTCGCGGCCGTCGGCCAGCGTCACTCGCACCTGGTCACCATCACGCACCACCCGGTCTGCCCGAGCATGTTTGACCAATGAAACTCCGCGCCCGACAAACACCTCCTCGATCACCGCAGAGGCATCGGCATCTTCGTGGGGCAGAACCCGGTCACGGCTCGAGACCAGGGTCACCCGTACACCCATCTCGGTGTAGGCCGAGGCGAACTCGGCGCCGGTAACCCCGGACCCGACCACGATCAGGTGATCGGGCAACTCGGTCAGCGAATAGACCTGGCGCCAGGTGAGGATTCGTTCGCCATCCGGCACTGCGGTAGGCAGCACGCGCGGGCTGGCGCCGGTGGCGATCAGCACCGCATCGGCAACCAACAACGAGGTACTGCCATCGAGCGCGGTTACCTCGATGTTGTGCACCGCCAAACCGGCGGCCTCATCAACAAAACGAGCACGTCCGGCGATCACCTTGACGCCCATGGCGACCATGCCGTTGAAAATGTCGGCGGATTGGGCAATCGCCAAACCCGAGACCCGCGCGTGAACGCGCGCGATATCGACCTCAACCTTCTCAATCGGCACCAGCACACCGAGTTGGTCGGCTTCGCGGACAGCGGTGCGGCCACCGGCGGAGGCGATAAAAGCTTTGGATGGCACACAGTCGTACAGCACGCAGTTTCCGCCGGCGCCGTCGGTCTCGACCACAGTCACCTCAGCGCCGTACTGCGCCGCCACCAGCGCTGCCTCGTACCCGGCCGGTCCGCCACCGATGATCACGATCCGCGCCATGCTGTCCTCTTTCCTCAGATCCACTCGGTGCACACCTTGTGCCCCGCACATCCAGAGTTGGCGTGGACGTCGGCAAGGGCATACCAACCGTAGCGGGCGGAGGCGCTAGGCTCAGCCCCATGGCGCTTTACGCCGCATACGGCTCCAACATGGACCCCGCCCAGATGCTTCAGCGATGTCCGTCGTCGCCCATGGCCGGGGCCGGCTACGTACCCGGCTGGCGGCTGACCTTCGGTGGCGAGGACTTGGGCTGGGAAGGCTCGTTGTCCACCATCGTTGAGGACCCCGACGGCACGGTCTTCGTCGTGCTCTACGACATGGCCGCCGCCGACGAACACACCCTCGACTCCTGGGAAGGCGCCGACCTCGGCGTTTACAGTAAAATCCGGTTACGCGTCCGCACCCTGAATGGCGATGTGCTGGCTTGGCTTTACGTGCTCATCGCCTACGAAGGCGGCCTGCCATCGGCGAGATACCTGGGCGTCATCGCCGATGCGGCCGAGGCCGCGGGTGCTCCGGCGGACTACGTGAAGGAACTGCGCAACCGGCCCTGCCGATCCATCGGCTCCTGAACAACAACGGCTCCTGAACAAAAGAGTGTAGAAGAGCCGTAAGCACCGGTCACGACCGAACAATTACCGCCCGAGGGTGACCAGCGCTACCGCGAGATCGTTGGGATAGAGCGCGGTGTCGTTGTGCAGAATGTCGAAGACGGTGCCGCTGGTCGGATCGATACCGGACTGCATGATCAATCCCGGGATGGATCCGTCGCGGCCGCAGCCTGAACCAGACGGGAACGATGCCGGAAACAGGCCAAGGCCATGGCCATCGGGCGCCGGCGAGGCCAGGGCGCCCGCCGCGCCGTTGCCGCCAGGGCGCCCCGCGCGCCGGCCGCGGTTTCGATGCAGGTGTAGTCCCAGTTCTGAGTCGATCCGCTGGGGAGTTCGAAGCCAAACCCGTTGGTAAGTAAGCGTTCTGGGTCCTGGGCCAGATAGGTGTTGGTCAATCCGAGCGGCGTGGCGATCCGTTGGGCCAATACCTCTGCAGCAGTTTTCCACTGACCTTTTCGAGCTAGAGACCCACGATGACGTGGATTCGAAAGACGCCGAGAGGACGACCGGTTCGGCGGCGCTGCAACCGAGCAGCGTGGCCAACGACAGAGCTACTGATGGAGAGGCTGATCACTCCAACTCGAAATCGAGGGTCAGTGTGATGTCACCGCTCGTGGACGTGGTCTCGTCGCCGTCACCATCAGGAAGATAGTCGACAGTCACGGTGGCGGTGATGTCAACAGTCACCGGTCCCTGCGCCACGTCAAAGATCTGGTAGCTGTCAGAGCCCGGCACCGAGTTGTAGACGAACGGTCCGGAGGTTCCGGCCGAGCCAACCGGCCCGCCATCATTGATCACCACCGCAAGGGAGTCCTGTTCAACGTCAAAAGGATCGAGACCGTCCGCGGTGAAACCTTTTTCGTCTAAGCCGGGGCCGCCCAACACCGGATCGGTGGCGACAAACAGCACCAGCCATCGATGGCCCGGTGCGGCCCAGCCCAGATCGGCGAAATACGGCACAGCACGGCCGAACAGGAAGTAGCAGTTGCCTTCGACAATGTTTGCCAGCTCCCCGGTCCAATCCGAATTCGGACAGTCACGAAGGGTCGGCTCCTGCTGCCCGTACCAAATTGCCGCCGCGCCGGCGTCCCGCTCGCCGGTCGTCAGGTCGAAGGTCTGGGTGAGCCCGTCATAGGTGACGGCCAGACTCTGTGCGGCAACCTGGCCGGAGATGGGAAGGTACCAACCGTCGGCGGGGGGACCGGATGTGAGTTCACCATCGACCACTTCATAGGCGTTGGGCAGTTGATAGGTGCGTCCGTCAGCGATCAGCGCGGCCGACATCGGCGATGGCTGCTCGGCTTCTGTACCCGTGCGGCCGGCGACGGCTCTGAAGTCCATCCTGATCGGCAGGAAACTGCCTTGGTCCGGGGGGGCGGTCAAATCATCGCTGTCAAAACGCATCTGGACGTCGTCGGTAACCGGCTGCCCAATGCTGATGGTGACCGTTCCGGTCGGAATCTGGAATTCAGTGTTGGACAGATCCTTCGGCATCGACCAATTGGAGAAGATTGCCGGGTCGCCCACCTTTGCTTCCGGTGTCGACGAGCAGCCCGAGAAACCGAGAGCTGCAAGGAGCAGCAGGGCAATCCACAGTCGCCGCACGGTGCGAACATCCTTTCCGGGTCTGTCTTATGAGTGCGCCACCGGCAAAATAGTTCCCGAGTCATTCAAGAGCGGCCAGCGCGGCGTGCACCAGGGTGCGGATACCAACGGCGATGGCGCGTTCGTCGAGTTCAAAATTCGGTGAGTGCAGATCGACCTGTCGGCCGTGGCCGTTCCAGACACCGAGTCTGGCCAGAGCTCCCGGAACGTGGTCCAAATACACGGCGAAGTCCTCGGCCCCGGTGGACTGTTCGGTGGTGGTGATTGCGTTCTCGCCGAGCCCGGCAGCAACGCCGGCCTGCAGTAGGCCGATGGATTCGGCGTCGTTGACCACCGGCGGCACCCCGCGGGTGTAGATGAACTCGTGTTTGACCTTCAGCGGCGCCAACAGCTCGGTGATCAGCGTAGTTAACAGACCTTCTGCCGCGTCCCAGGCTTCTCGCTGCATGATTCGCAGCGTGCCCTTCACCGACCCCTCGCGCGGAATCGCATTGGCCGCTTCACCGGCTTTGACCGCCCCCCAGACCAACACCGGGGCACTACGCGGATCCAGCCGTCGGGTCAACAGGGCAGGCAGTCCGGTAATGATGGTGCCCAGGGCAAACACCAGGTCGCCGGTCAGATGCGGCCGCGCGGTGTGGCCGCCGGCGCTGGTGATCTTCACTTCGATCATGTCGACGGTGGAGGTGATCGGCCCGACCTTGAGCCCGACCTGTCCGGCAACGATGCGGGGATCGCAGTGCAGGGCAAAGAT
>JBBSRY010000251.1:0-4671 GCA_038242595.1 Mycobacteriales bacterium | reverse complement strand
GTACCCTCCCTATCTTCCCTGATGGACGCGCCCGGGCATGCCAGTTTCGACCGCGGAGCCAACGGACTACCCGATCGATACCCCTCCCTTGGGCCATCCTCGCAGCTCAGAGTTGTCTCATGGTGGCATTGGTCGAAGACGGCAGGCGACGGAGATCTACCACACGCACCCGCTCGGGTCGGCCGGCGCCGTCATCGGGAGAGTCTGACGGTGCGCAGATCTAGGCCTGGAAGAGTGCCTTGCCGAACCAGTCGCCGGCTTGCGAGACACCGGGTGGACAGGCGAACACCGCCCCGCCGATGTGCGCCACATACTCGTTCATCAAATCCGATCTGCCGAGCCGGGTCTGCAGCACCTTGAACTGGGTGTGCGGATCCTTTTGGAAGGCGAGGAAGAACAATCCGGCCGCATGTTTACCGGTCCGAGCGTCCTGACCGTCCGTGTAGTTGTATCCCCGACGCAAAATCTTGATGCCACCGTTCTCCTCCGGCGAGGCGAGCCGAACATGAGAATCCACATCGATGACGGGCCCTCCCGCCGGGGCGGCCGCGCTGAAATCAATCGGGGTGAACTCGGTCCCCCCGGTCAACGGCGCTCCGGTGTCCTTGTGTCGGCCGAAGATTTTTTCCTGGTCAGCGAGGAAATCGGCGTCCCAGTGTTCGATCTCCATCCGAATCTTGCGAGCCACCAGGTACGAGCCACCCACCATCCACGGTTGCTCGGTGCTCTGGTCCACCCAGACATGCTGTTTGAGGCCGTCAGCCTCGTCGGCGTGCAGATTGTTCGTGCCGTCCTTGAAGCCGAAAAGGTTTCGTGGGGTGGACTGTCCGGCTCCGGTGGCCGATGCACGGCCGAAGCCCAGCTGGGACCACTTCAGCACCGCGATACCTCGAGCCGCCCTGGCCAGATTGCGGATGGCGTGAAACACCACCTGTGGATCATCTGCGCAGGCCTGGACGCAGAGATCACCGCCGGAGATTGCCTCCTGTAGGACCGCATCGCCCGGGAGTTGTCCCAGCGGCGTCAGCGCCTCCGGGATCCGATCGGCCAGCCCGAACCGGTCATCGAACAGGGTGGCCCCGAAGCCGACGGTGATGGTCAACGAGTAGGGCCCCAGATCCATCGCTTCACCGGTATCCGGCGGCGGCTGCTCCGGCCGGATGTTGCCGTCCCGCACCGTCTTTCCCGCGGTGAATCGGGCCGCCATGGCGGCCCAGGTACCGAGCAACCGGGCCACCTCGTCCGCGTCGGTGGTCACCAGGTCGAACGAGGCGAACATCAGTCGGTCCTGCTGGGCGGTGGTGATCCCGGCCTGCTGCGGGCCGTAGAACGGCACGGTGCTCGCCGCCCGGATTGCGTCCACATCGGCAAGTGAAAGCGCGGCCTGGGCCACCTCGGGCGCCGACGGTGTGGGACGGGTCAGTGCAGTCACGCCGTAACCGGCCGCACCGGCCACCGCAGCCAGCGCAGCGCCACCCAGGAACCTCCGACGATTCGGCTGCGGCTGCCGAATCGGCTGCGCCTCCCGATTCGGCTGCGCCGTGACAGCGGCGTAGGCGCCAGGGTCGGCAGCATCGGATGTGGGGGTCTGGCCGGATGTCACGTCTGTCTCCTGAACTGAAAAATACTGATGGGGGCCGCCTCACTCCGATCGACGGCACCTGTGAACCCCCGCCAGTGTGCTGATGGCGGAAGAATACTTACGCGGTCGCGATCTTCGATGAGATCGTGGACAGCGGTTCGATGACGATGAACAGCTGATCGGCCAACGTCTTGATCTCCGCGTCGGTCAGATCGTCGTAAGCGGCGAAGCCGCCGAGGGCGTCGGGATCGGCGTGCACATTCAAGGCTTCGATCAGATCATCGAACTTGTCTTCGATGTTGGTCACCAAAGCGTCGTCGATCTCGTTCAGTGCCGGTTTGAGGGCCAGGAAGGCCTGCTGCGAACCCTCGACATTGGCCTCGAAGTCGAGCAGATCGATTCGGGAGTATGCCTCTTCTTCGCCGGTGATCTTGGACGACTGGACCTCGCCGAGCAACGCGACGGCGCCGTTGGCAACCTCGTCCGGTTTGTACCGGTCGGCCGCCTCCGAGTCATCCCGGGTGTTGTCGCCCAATTCCACCGAGCGAGCCTGCAGATCGACCGCGTCGGCGAGCAACTTATCGGCCAGTACGTTGAGTCCATCGGTGCTCTTGGCCTCGAAGAGACCCTTCTCGATCGGGTGGAAACCGGTCCACTCGGTGCCTGCCTCGACGTCTCCGATACGCAGATCCATCGCCGGATCCAAGTCCCCGAAGGATTCGGCGACGGGTTCGATGCGCTCGTAGAATCGGCGGCTTTCGGCGTAGGCCAGTTGGGCAGCCTCCAGGTCACCAGCCTTGATGGCATCGACCAGGGCGGGAAGTGCATCGACCAGAAGACCGGTCTGGATGTCGATGTAATCGGCGTAGTCAACCGTCGCCTGTTGCAGTAGCTCGGCCAGATCGGTGGAAACCGCTGCCGCCTCGCCGGTCACGGTGAACGATGTGCGCTCGGTGCTGGCGCCCGGGCAGAAGATCTCATAGCTGCCACCGTCCAGGTTCACCGAGAAGGTGGCGTCAAAGCCCGGTGCCAGGTTTTCCCGCTCACCGCGGATCCGCTCGTCGGACAGTAGCTCGACCTCGGTGACACCGACGGCATCCAAGTTGGCGATGTTGAAGGTGATGGCACCGGCGGCAACGGTGTCCGGGCTGGCCACGCAGCCTGCATCGGCCGTAATGGTGATAGCGACACTGCCATCGGCGGCCGGAGCCGCTGAACCAGCGTTATCGGTACCGGCGGTATCAACGGCAGTATCCGGCGCGCTCGAGGCAGCCGGTGCAGCAGCGGGGGTACTGCCGTCGGCCTCGGTGCTGCTCCCGCAGGAGGAAAGCAACAGTGCTACCGGAACAGCCAGCGCAACCGCTGCCTTGGACGCGGCGAACCGGGTGGACGTAACTCGCATGAATGGGACTTCCTCTGTGGTGGATGGTGAACTGATCAGGTCGAATTCAGCGATACGGCTGGCTTTTAGACAGATATTTTTGCCGGCAACGCCGGCACCACCGCGATGGCCGCCGAACGACTGCGAAACAGCAGCCAACCTGCGGTCAGCAGGGCGATCAGGGCGACGAAACCAACCAGAGCCGGAATCACCTGCCCCCACACCTGGTGGCTGACGGCGTCATCTTTGGCGGCCAGCACCTCCGAGGCGCGGGCCACCGAGGTATCGGCGGTGAAGTTGGTGGTCAGGTCTGCGATCGTGCCGCCGGAGACGGTCAGACCGGCTGCGGTGGTGACCTGGACGGATCTGACCATCCGCAGCTGCACATCGATCACGACGCCGGACGATCTGTCGTAGAACACGGTGGGCCGCCAGGAATCGACATAACTCGCGGGCATATCCGAATCCGCATCGGCGACCTGCAGACCGATCGGCAGCCGACCGTTATTGATCTCCTGGAGTTCACTGCCGCTGACCGTGTCCGGTAACCCGAGCGGAGTCGATTCATTCGCCACCGCAACAGCTTTGCCGTCGTATCTGGTGACGGACAGGCCGGCAACCAACTCCTGGCCGACGAGTGAAAGTTCGGTGGCGCCATTGATCGAAATCTGTTGCTCGCCGGACTGCGCGATGGCAGTGAAAGTGGCCGTCAGTGTCGTACTGTCGGCGGCGCTCACCACGGCGGTCGTGGTGCCGACAAAAGTCTGATCTCCGGTCACCCCGCTGCTGGCACCGACACCGGTACTGGGTACCGCTTCGGTGTTGCCATGGCGTAGATCAGGCGCAGCCGGTGCGAGGACAACCAACGCAATGCTGACCACCGCCCCGATCACTGCGGCCGTCCCGATCAGTGTGGCCGCTTCCACCTTGGTCAGCCGCTTCTTCCGTGGCCAGAGCACGATGGCCATCATCGGAATCACGTACAGCAGCCAGGCGGTGACCTCGATGACGGCTGGATCGGCCTGAATTCCCAGGATGCCGCCCAGGATTGATGACTGTACGGAGCCCTTCTCCACCAACCAGCTGAGGTCGAAGACCGTCTGTCGACCGATCGAAATCCAGTCCGCCTCGTAGGCTGCCCGGAAGGTGGACATCAGGAGACCGGCAGCCACCAGGACCAGCACCACACCGGTGATCCGGAAGAACCGGGAGAGATTGATGCCGGTGCCACCGCGGTAGATAAGATAGCCCAGGACGAAGGCCGCGGCCAGTCCGAGCACGATGCCGATGACGGCGTCGGAGGCCGAAATGGAGTTCTCGAAAGCGGCCAACAGGAAGACCGAGGTTTCGAAGCCTTCCCGAAGTACCGCCAAGAACGCCATCACCACCAGTGCCATGGCCGAGCCGCGGGCCAATGCACCGGCCGCTGCAGACTCCAACTCCCCCTTCAAACCCTTGGAATGCGAATTCATCCACAGGATCATGTAACTGATCATCACCACCGCAACCGCGGCGATCACACATTCGAGCATTTCCTGCTGGCGTTGCGGAAGATGTGCGCTGATCAGAGTCAATGTGATGCCACCGGCCAGACAGATGGCCACGGCCAGACCGACCCCGGCCCAGATGGCGGGGAGCAGGTGACGACGATCCGACTTGACCAGATAGGCAATGACAATGCTGACCACCAGGCAGGCTTCTAGCCCTT
>JBBSRY010000250.1:0-4675 GCA_038242595.1 Mycobacteriales bacterium | reverse complement strand
TGGCGGCCAATGTCGACTCAACACTACCGACCGACCGCGGCCTACTACCCGGCAACGGTGCAATGGTCGCGGCTCTGGTGGCGGCGACCGGACGGACCCCCAGAGTGGCCGGTAAACCGGCCCGCCCGATGGTGGACGCTGCCATCGAGCGCACCGGTTCGACGGCGCCGCTGGTGGTGGGCGATCGCCTGGACACCGATATCGAGGCCGCGGTCAACGCTGGGGTGTCGAGTCTGCTCGTGTTCACCGGAGTGAGCACACCTATTGATTTGTTGGCGGCGCCCTTGCACCAACGTCCCACCTTCCTGGCGTTGGACCTGCGCGGTTTGGTTGACGACAATCGGTCAGTCTTAGCGCTCGAAGGCGGCGACGGGTGGAAGGTGTCCGGGGATGGCGCCACCATGGTGCTGGCTCGAGACGATGCGGACTCTGGTGCGACGGTTGCGAAGGTGTCGGACCTCGCTGTTCTGCAGGCGCTTTCAGCGTTGTGCCAACAAAGTTGGCAGCATGGAGTACTCCCGGTGGCTGCTGCGGATCCGGTGGCACAGGCGGTGCTGGTTCGTCTCGGGCTCAGCTCCTGACCGCTCGGCCTTCGGACTCCGAACTGGGCCGCGGATCTCACACCGATTGAAGGTGATGGACTGCGGCTCGAGTGTAGTGGGTCGGCCACCAGGCGAAGAGATCGGGAACTGTGCACAGGTCCGATTCACTGCCACGAATTTCGCCGGCGAGAACATATGATCGAATGGGCTGATGGATGTGATGGCGTCAGCCCATTGGCACCATGCGTACAGCGCAGCACGGATCAGAAAGGAATGATCATGGACCCACGTCCACCGAACTCGAACCCGTTTGACGGCATCGACGAGGATCTGGCTGCGCTCGATGAACTTTCTGTCTCCGATCAGGTACCGGTATTCGCCAGAATCCACAGTCGGTTGACCACCGCGCTCGCCACCACCGCAGCCAGTGCCGACGGCCAGCCGAATCACCAGCAGCCGAATCACCAGCGACCGGCCTATCAGCAATCAGGACACCGCCCACAGCCAGGGCGTCGCTGACGTGCGTAGGGCGCGGTTGGATGCCGAGATGGTCCGTCGCGGGCTGGCCCGATCACGCGACCATGCCGCCGAGTTGGTCCAAGCCGGCCGGGTCACGGTGGCCGGCCAACGAGCCACGAAGCCGGCGACCGCAGTAGCCCCGGGCGATCCGTTGGTCGTCGCCGAAGATGTCAACGACGAAAACTGGGCATCGCGCGGAGCGCACAAATTGATCGGAGCCCTGGACGCTTTCACCCAAGTGCGGGTTGATGCCAAGCGGTGCATGGATGCAGGTGCTTCCACCGGTGGCTTCACCGATGTACTGCTTCGTCGCGGAGCTGCCCAGGTTGTCTGCGTTGACGTCGGATACGGCCAATTGGTCTGGAAACTGCAGACTGACGAACGCGTTGTCATTCACGATCGCACCAACGTCCGCACCCTGGCTCCGGAGGATATCGGCGGAACAGTTGACCTGATCGTGGCTGACCTCTCGTTCATCTCGCTATCCCTGGTGCTTCCCGCCCTGAGTGTCTGCGCCGCTCCGGGAGCTGATCTGGTGCTGATGGTGAAGCCACAGTTCGAGGTCGGCAAGGACCGGCTCGGGGCCGGCGGAGTTGTTCGTGATCCGGTGCTACGGGCGGAATCAGTCGTTGCCGTCGTCGCCTCGGCGGCTACCCTGGGTCTGGGACTTGCCGGCGTCGTTGCTTCACCCCTGCCTGGCCCCAGCGGCAATGTGGAATTCTTCGTGCACCTGCGCCGTGATGCACCAGTAGAGCCGGAAACAGTGATCGAGCTCGTGGCAACCGCAGTACGAGAGGGACCGGCGTGACCGTGACCGACACCGGGCGCAGAGTGCTGCTGGTGGCCCATACCGGCCGCAGCGACATCGAGGAGCTGGCCAAAACCACCGCCCATCAACTCGCACAAGCAGGCATTGAGCTGGTGGGTCTGGCCGATGAGTCCGAGGCGCTGGGATTGCCACCGGCTGGCGCGCTCGGGCAGTCCGTCGAGCTGGTGCTCGCGATGGGCGGTGATGGCACCCTTCTGCGGGCAGCTGATGTGGCAAGGCCGATCGGAGCGCCGATCCTGGGGATCAACCTGGGCCGTGTGGGATTCCTGGCCGAAGCCGATGCCGACGAGGTCGACACCGTGGTCCAGTCGATCATCAGCCATAACTACTCGGTGGTGAATCGGATGACCGTCGATGCGGTCATCGAACATCGTGGCCTTTTGGTTGCATCCGGTTGGGCACTGAACGAGGTCAGTGTGGAAAAGGCCACCAGGGAGCGAATTCTCGACGTGGTAGTCGAGGTCGACGGGCACGGAGTGTCTGCTTACGGATGCGATGGCGTGCTGATCGCCACTCCAACCGGATCCACCGCGTACGCGTTCTCGGCCGGCGGCCCCATCGTCTGGCCATCGGTGGAAGCACTGTTGGTGGTCCCGTCCAACGCGCACGCATTGTTCGCCCGACCCTTGGTGGTTTCCTCAGCGGTAGAAGTTGGCGTCCACATCGACCCGGACGGTCACGACGCGTTGGTCGCCTTCGACGGCCGCCGGATCACCCCGGTACCGGCCGGCGCCAAGGTGATGGTCCGCCGAGGTGAGCAACCGGTGAAAATGGTTCGTCTTGCTGAGCAACGTTTCTCGACAAGACTTGTGCGTAAGTTCTCCCTTCCGGTCCACGGGTGGCGCGATAAACGGCATTGAGCAGATGGGGTACTACGGTGGCAACCGTGCTAACTGAACTTCGGATCACCGGACTTGGTGTGATTGACGATGCGCTCCTCGAACTGCATCCAGGGCTGACCGTGGTGACCGGTGAAACCGGGGCCGGAAAAACGATGATCGTCACGGCTCTTGGTTTGATTGCCGGTGGCAAAGGCGACGCCGGGCGGGTACGGATCGGTGCTGAAAGAGCAACGGTAGAGGCCCGTTTCGATGTCTCGGTGGATAGTTTCGCGGCGAATATCGCTACCGCGGCAGGCGGACAACTCGACGATGACGGCTCATTGATCGCGCTCCGTACGGTGTCATCGGACGGCCGAACCAGGGCCCATCTGGGTGGCCGCTCGGCGCCGATAGCGTCGTTGACCGAGGCCGTCGACTCACTCCTTGCCATCCACGGGCAATCCGAAGCGATCACCCTCCTTCGCCCCGCCCAGCAGCGGGCGGTTTTGGACCGCTACGCTGGATTGGCCGAAAACGTTGGCCGATATCGCGAGCTGCGCAAGGAATGGCTGACCGCACGCGCGGAGCTGGCAGACCGACTGGGGCGCGCGCGCGGGCGCGCCCAGCGCGACCAGGTGCTCCGGCGGGGGCTCGATGAAATCAGCAAGGTCGCCCCGACATCAGGTGAGGATGTCGAGATCACCGCCGAGGCTCGACGACTCGATAACGCTGATGCCCTGCGCTCCGCTGCCGATGAGGCACGCTCCTACCTGGCCGGGGACGAGGATTTGTCAGATGCTGCCAATGCGGTCGCCTTGGTCGAGACGGCCCGAAAGCTGTTGGAAAGCGCCGACGATGATCGCCTGCAGCAACTCTCGCAGGGTCTGCGCCAGGCAACCGCGGTGATCACCGATGCCGCGATGGAATTGGCTGCTTATCTTGATGAGCTCGACGCCGATCCCCAACGGCTACAAGAGTTGCTGGCGCGCCAATTGACCCTGAAGAACCTGACCCGCCGGTACGGCGCCGATGTCGACGCCGTCCTGGTGTGGGCGGCGGCTGCTGCCGTCGAACTGGGGGATTTGGACAGTTCAGAGGAGATGTTGGCCACGCTCAAGAAGCGGCAGGACGAACTGGCGGTGGCTGTTGCCAAGGAAGGTGCCGCTCTGAGCGCGAAACGGGTGGCAGCGGCCGCCATGCTGGGGAAATTGGCCAGCGCGGAGCTGGATAATTTGGCTATGGGGCGCGCCACCTTGCGTATTGCTGTCGCCTCGCAGGAAATTCCAGCTGACCACGAGGATGCGGTCAAACTCGGAAAAATGTGGGTGCTGGCCGGCCCGGATGGACTTGATCAGGTGGAAATACTGCTGACAGCCCATGCCGATGCACCGGAGGTGCCGATCCAGAAAGGTGCATCCGGCGGCGAGCTTTCCAGAGTCATGCTGGCGTTGGAGGTGGTGCTCGCTGAGGCGGACCCGGTCGGAACACTGATCTTCGACGAAGTCGATGCCGGCGTTGGCGGGCGCGCGGCCACCGAGATCGGTCGATTGCTGGCGCGACTGGGTCGGACCCATCAGGTCGTCGTGGTCACGCACCTGGCGCAGGTGGCAGCCTTTGCCGACCGGCAGTTGGTGGTCAATGCGACAGAGGACGGTGCCGTCCGAGCCTCCTCTGTTCGGTCGGTGGCCGGATCTGATCGGGAGACCGAGTTGGCGCGCATGCTCGGCGGAACCGACACCGACATCGCGCGAGCGCATGCGGCAGATCTGTTGGCCGCGGCCCAAAAGGATCTGGCCGAAAAGGATCTGGCCCACGAGTCACATCTGCGGCAAACGACGGCCAATGAACAGGACGCGCCTGGGGCAAAACCGTCTCGCCAGCGGATCAGGGCCAAGGCCTAGCAATCGCTGACATCGGTGTTCGGATCTGAGGTCCGGCTACTCCGGACGCAGTCGCCCGTTCGT